>JBJOOW010000001.1:0-3075 GCA_046051095.1 Bacteroidota bacterium
TGGCCTTTGCTGCCAAAGTAATCTACCACCGCATCAATGTTCTGCGCTATGTGGTGAGAGTATTCTGAGGGTGGTAAATCGTTAGGTATAGAACCATAGTGCATAGCTGCGGCTATGTACAGGTGCGATGGTATTTCGGCTAACAGCGCATCGAAGGAGTTTAGACCCAAAAAGCCGTGCACCATTATTAGTACCGGTAGCTTTTTACGTGCGTTAGGGTTGTAAATATTGGCAGTATCTACCTTTATTACACTTGGGCCGTAAGGTGTTTCGCGGGTTATTTCAACCTGTGGCCATGTAAGGGCTGTATCGTCCATAAAAACGGTTAACCGTTTTTGTACATTGGGCAGATAACGCAAAAAGCCGGGGCTTTCTTTCTCGTGTGGGTGTGCGGCATAAAGCCATGCAAGTGGCCTACGCTTATCGGCACGGGTTGCCAAAAAGGCTATACGGCGCGAGCGAAGCAAAAACATAGGCGTACCGGTCAGTTCTTTCTCTTTACCGGTATTAACTACGGTAGCTATTTCGGTTGAATTAAAAGCCTCTGAACTTCTTTCTATTGCAGCCACCTTACCGGTAGGGTCGCATGATAGAAACACATAATCAAAACCTTCTTTATTATGTTCTTCTAAATAAGCCGCAACCGATTTATTAAAATCCTGTGCGTATGCCTCTAAACTTTCGCGGTTAAAGTAATGGCCTATAACCTGTTCGCGGTTAATTAACCCCTCTCTGAAAAGCTTACGGATAAAATGGCGCGCATCCATAATACCACTACCGGTTAAATCGCGCTGATCGTGTAGCGGCGAGTTAACAAACGTGTAGAGTATGTTCTCGGGATTTTTAATCTCGTTGTAATGCTCGTAAATGTACCGGTAAGCACCCGCCGGTGAACGGCCGTGGGTAAGGGCCACCAAAAATTTCTGACCTTTCTCTAAGGTGCGGTTAGCGTGTTTAATAAAATCGCAACCCACCCCTTTATCAAATTTCTCGGTGGTTAAATAATGCTTCGTCTCCGGAACTGCCGGGCTAACTGTACCGTATGGGTTCTGCGTTTCGGTTTGCAGTTTAATATCTTCTTTACTCAAGGTGGATGATTGCGTAAACAAACAGCCTACGATATTGCAAAAAAAATAATAGCTACGCCAGTATTTTACGGTAAAATTGGCAACAAAAGCGATGAATTTTAAGGAGTTACAATAAGCACCTTGTCTACAATACGCATTTTAACAAATAATGCCGCTAGCGGCACTCGTAAGTATAATCGTAAATGAATGTACTGCTACCATTACTTACAATACTGGAATGGGTTACATAACCGTTTTCGTTCAGTATGTATGTATACTCTTCAATCTCACCAGTATTTAAAACATCCTTTTTAAGCAGATTTTTAGTCAGTTTACCAGCATAAGGCTCCTCGTAATTTTCTGGCTTACCTTTATTTACAAGATCGGGATAATACTCGAATACAACACTATTACCATTAGAAGCAGTGCTCCCTGTCATATTACCACTAGACCATGTATACATGTAAGTAGTACTTGCAAAATTGCCAGAGCTGTCTGTATGAATAGTTTGTATTCGATAGCCATCTGTATTGTATTGGTGCTCTTCGGTATAGATTGCAGATGTACTATTGCGCCAGTGCTCTGCTATAGCATAGCCTTGTGCATTTAATATCAATTTTCCATGTAAGTATACAACACCCGAAGCTCTATGGTTTATTATAAAAACAGTATCGTTAAGGTATTGATATTCCAACCATGCACCCGAAGTGGGGTATTGTACTTTAGAAATACGACCGTTAGAATCGCGAACAATCAAGCTGCTGTCTATACCGTTAAAAAAAATTTTTGACGACAAACATGTTTGTGCAGATTGGGGAGTGGAGGGATTATCTTCTTTTTTGCATTGAGACCATAGTAGAATTAACAGCAGGCAAATTACTGTTGTGGTTTGTTGTGTTTTTTTAGTGTTCATAGGTTAGTGTTAGTGTTAGTGTTAGTGTTAGTGTTAGTGTTAGTAAAATTTTAACTTATCAAAGCATTATTGATATCAGCAATCAGCTGCGGACCCTTATAAATAAACCCGGAGTACAGCTGTACGAGGTCAGAACCTGCATCAAATTTATCTAATGCGTCCTGCGCGTTCATAATGCCACCTACGCCTATCAGTTTAATATCGGTGCCGGCTATTTGCTGGTGTATGCGCTTAATTACCTGTGTAGAGCGAAGCGTGAGCGGTTTACCGCTTAGCCCACCCATACCTATGGCATCAATATCTTGCTTGCTGTAGCTTAAGCCCTCGCGCGATATGGTAGTGTTGGTGGCCACTATGCCCTGTATTTTGGTTTCGCGCACTACCGATACCACATCGTCAATCTGCTCGTCGGTTAAATCGGGTGCAATTTTTAGCAATACCGGTTTAGCTTTTGGCTTTGTGTGGTTAATATCCTGCAAGGCATTTAGTATGCCCAGCAGCGAGTCTTTATCCTGCAGCGCACGCAGGCCGGGTGTGTTTGGCGAACTTACGTTTACTACAAAGTAGTGTGCATGTTCAAACAGTGCTTTAAAGCAAAACACGTAATCGCTGATAGCATCTTCGTTGCTGGTAACTTTGTTTTTGCCAATGTTAGCGCCAACTATTATATCGGTTTTACGGCGCTTTAAGTGTTCGGCAGCCACCTCGGCACCTACGTTATTAAAACCCATGCGGTTTATTAAAGCAGCATCGTTAACCAACCTGAATAATCGTGGTTTATCGTTACCGGGTTGAGGGCGGGGAGTTACCGTACCAATCTCTACAAAGCCAAAGCCCATGCGGCCCATCTCATCTATCACATCGCCGTTTTTATCGAGCCCTGCAGCCAGGCCTACCGGGTTGGGAAAATCGAGTCCGAACAGGTTGCGGTGCAGTTTAGGATGCTCTACCTTACCCGAAACCAGGTTTAGCAGAAAGGGGGCTTTGCCCGCCAGCTTAAGATTATGAATGGTAAAATGGTGCGCTTCTTCAGGGTCGAGCCTGAACAAAACCGGCTTTAAAAGCGGATACAGATTCATACCGCAAATAAAGCCG
>JBJOOW010000002.1:0-3084 GCA_046051095.1 Bacteroidota bacterium
ACCTGATTACAGCAGAAGAGGAAGTTATTTTAGCTAAAAAAATCAAGCAGGGCGATACCCGGGCACTGGAGCGGCTTACCAAAGCCAACCTGAGGTTTGTAGTATCGGTAGCCAAGCAGTATCAGAACCAGGGCCTGAGCCTTAGCGACCTGATTAACGAGGGTAACCTGGGCCTGATAAAGGCAGCAGAACGCTTTGATGAAACGCGCGGTTTCAAATTCATATCGTACGCCGTATGGTGGATCCGCCAGAGCATACTACAGGCCCTTGCCGAGCAATCGCGCATTATACGCCTGCCGCTAAACAAAGTGGGCTCGCTGAACAAAATAAACAAGGCTTTTGCCCAGCTGGAGCAGGAGTACGAGCGCGAACCAAGCCCCGACGAACTGGCCGACATACTTAACATTGAAATTGACGAGGTGCGCACCACCCTGGGCGTAGCCGGCCGCCATGTAAGTATGGATGCACCGTTTGTAAACGGCGAAGAAAACTCGCTGCTGGATGTGCTTGAAAACCCTAACAGCGAACAGGCCGACCGCCATGTGGGCTACAGCGAATCGCTTACGCACGAAGTAGAGCGCTCGCTTAGTATACTTAGCCAGAAACAAGCCGAGGTACTTAAAATGTATTTTGGTATTGGTATGGAAGAGCCGGTTAGCCTGGAAGATATTGGTGCGCGCTACGACCTTACCCGCGAGCGTGTGCGCCAGATAAAAGATAAGGCGCTTGACCGCCTTAAGCATGGTGATAAATGCAAACTGCTGCGAAGTTATCTGGGATAATGCCCGGCCAACCCATAGAGAAAGGTTAATACAATTGACAAAACAACAAGCCCCGCCATTTGGCGGGGCTTGTTGCTTTATTAGCCGTAAGCTAAAGCATACGGCTAATTATTGAATTGAATAGCGCTCTGTTTTATTACGGGCTAAAGCCCGGCAATACAGTAGCAAAAGTAGCTTTGACAACTTTTAGAAAGTTGACAAAGCTGCACGGCACCAACATACATTTAAATAGAGTCATGGCATGACACAGGCCGGGCACGGGGCTTTGCATAGTCGTGCCATGACGGTTTTGAAAACACACCTGTACAAAAATTATATTTTAGTACTATCAAAACCATGCTCAAATGAACAAAGCAGAACTGACCACCGCCCTTACCGATAGGTACACGCACTTTACCAATTACATAAACAGCCTTGGCGCCGATGATTATATGTACAGCTATAACGGCAAGTGGACGGCCGGACAACAATTAGAACATATAGTGATATGCGTAAAGCCGCTGGTGCAGGTGTTTGGTATGCCTAAAGCTGCCATAGCCCAAACTTTTGGCACTACCGATAAGCCGGGCCGCGATTATGACACGCTGCTAAGCGAGTATAAAAGCAAGTTGAGCGAAGGCGGCAAAGCCCCCACCAAATACGTACCCGTAACAACTGACCTTACCCAGCGCACCACCCTGAGCGAAACACTGCCCAACCTGATTGCAGCGCTGAACGCCGGAATAGAAACCTTTACCGAGCAGGAACTGGATACGCTGTGCATACCCCACCCGCTACTGGGCAGCATTAGCCTGCGCGAAATGCTATACAACGCCATTTACCACGTACAGCACCATCAGGCTATTGCCGTAGAAAACCTAAAGCAAAAACCCGCTAGTGCATAACACTACTTATGCAATAATTTTTGTATAAATAATTCATACATATACTATATCTCTATCTACTGCAAAAGCCCTGTAAAGGCATAGATTAATAGTGGCCTGTTGTGAAAGGCCTGAGCAAACAACAGCCATGGAAACAACTGATAATAACCGGATTATAAGGTATTAAAAAAGCCCGGCAACATGCTGTGCTATACCCATTATACCGTTTTTTTTTACTTTCGGCGTTATAACAACCTGAGCGACTGCGTTATTTACCATGAAAGTGATTTTAAAAATTGTTTATTTTATTTCGATTGCATTAGCGGTTGTGGTTATTAGTTTTTTTGCGTTTAATTACACTAATAACAAGGCATTAAAAAATTTCAAGGTAAAGCCTAACGTAACATCGCTGTTTGTAGGCGATTCGCATATAAAACTGGCCGTAAACGATTCTATTGTACAAAACAGTGCCAACATAGCGCTCACCTCTGAATCGTATTACTTTTCGTATTTAAAGCTAAACGAAATATTAAACACCAACCCTTCAATAAAGAAAGTATATATAGGTTTTGGCTACCAGAACCTTTCATCATATTTTGATGATTACATTTTTGGCATGTACTCTAAAGATGTTTCATCGAGATATTTTTTTATTATTCCGTTTTCTGAAAAAGTGCATTTTGCGAAATACAATAAGCCAAACGCTTTGCTATATTTTAGATATGTGTTTACCAACGGGCTAAAAAATTCAGTTACAAAAAACAAAACATTTATAGGGTGTTACGAAAATATTTTTAAAAATATTTCGGCAAGAACAGCCTCAATGGATAATAGAATTGCCCACCAGTACTACAACCATGGCGTATTGTATAAACCTTCGGAGTTTAACACGCTGTACCTTACCAAAGTAGTAGAGCTTTGCCGCAAAAAAAATGTAAGGCTAATTATGCTAAATACGCCTGTACACCCTTACTACAGAACCAAAATACCCGCAGAATATATTGCACTGTACAACAAGATAGTGCAAGAGCAACACCTTGAAGTATTGGATTTAAGCAACCTGCTAACAGAAGATAGTTGCTTTGTGCCCGACGGTGATCACGTTTCGGAAAAAGGCGCTTTACTTGTATCTAAACACATAAACCAGTTGCAGTTAAACGCGCTACTAAAGTAGCCATTGGTTAAAACTGAAAGTATATAAACTGGTGCTTTTCGAAAAAGCCAAAAAACACTATCATAAAGATAAGGGCATAATAAACTGCCCAACGCGCGTATACGCTTTGACGGCTAAATAGCGTTGTAAGCTGATGCTTGTTTTGCATCCATTCTGCAATTAAAAGAAAAAGGATGAGCGCAAACGATAACAGCAATTCAAACCTGCTTATTACCTGTAACAAATTAGATGTAAGCTGCCCCTTAGCGGCACTACTTATAAAAGT
>JBJOOW010000003.1:0-4476 GCA_046051095.1 Bacteroidota bacterium
AAACCAGCCAGGTTAATTTGCGCCTGGCTTTCGCCCTTAACTGCAGTGTCGGCTGTTGGGGTAGTTACATTTGTATCGGTTGTAGCTACCTCGGTTTGTGCTGTATCTATTTGCGATACAACCGCTGTAGTTGCAGGCGTGGTAGTTTTCTCAATTATCTTACTGTTAAATGCCTGCGCATAATTAGATGATACAGAGTTTGATGGGGCAGGTACTACCAGCTTCAGCTTTTGGCCAGCATAAACCGAACTGCTCTTTAACCGGTTCCATTTCTTTATACTGCTTACACTAACGCCATGCTTACTGGCAACTTTAGCAATAGTTTCATTTTTCTTTACCTTGTAATAAATGGTTTTGGTAGCAGTAACAGGTGCTGGCTCTATATTAACGGTTAGCTGCGAAGGGTCATTCATTATCTCTTCCTTCCTTGCCTCGAACATAGCGAAGTAGTTAACCGGTAGGTTAAGCGCAAAACCATTTTGGGTATACGGTATTACACCAATTTTAATACTGGGGTTTAAAAACTGCAGTTCATCTTCGGCTATACCCAATATGTTCGATATGTGTTTAAGGCTTACCTTTTGTGTAATAAGTACTGTATCTACAGCATATAACTCGCGTTTAGGCTCTGCCGATACCAGCTTATAATCTTTGTAATTTTCCATTACATAAACCGCTGCAATAAATGTAGGCACATAGCTGCGTGTTTCGGCGGGCAGGTAATTCATAATAGCCCAGAAATTTTTAACCCCTCCTGCACGGGCAATAGCCTTGTTTACGTTACCGGGACCCGAGTTGTAGGCAGCCAGCACTAAATGCCAGTCGCCGTATATATCATATAGCTTGCGCAGATAATCAGCAGCAGCTTCGGTAGCTTTTACAGGGTCGCGGCGCTCATCTATGTACGAGTTGATGTTCAACCCCATCATTTGGCCGGTGCCATACATAAACTGCCACAAGCCTGTAGCACCTACACGAGATACTGCAATAGGGTTAAATGCAGATTCTACAATAGGCAGGTATTTAAATTCTACCGGTATGCCTTTTCTATCCAGTATTTCTTCAAAAATAGGGAAGTATATTTGCGAGTTAGCCAGGCAGCGGGTCATTAACCCACGCTTGCGGTAGGCAAATAAATCAATAAACGTTTTTACATGCTGGTTGTAGTTCATGGGAACTATAGCAGGTATCAGCTTCAGCTTTTCTTTTATGTCTGCTTCGGTGTATTTGGGAATAAAATCGTAAGGCATGTTAATGCTGGCCAGCAACTCTTCGTCGCTAACAAAAAACTTATCGCGGGTTAACAGGCTTAACGACATACTATCCAGTTGGCAAATAAGCGGGTCGATGCATAACGAATCGGCTGCGTTTACAGAGCTGGAATGTGCAGGCCGGGTGAATGCCGTTGCCAACAAAAAAACAGCGATAGTCCTGAAAAGATTAGTTCTCATGGCTAAGGGTTTTAAATGTGAAAATAACGCATTCAAGGGGCTTAATATTTTATACGCTTTTCTTGTCAATTTTTTAACGGCGCTAATTTAGCCAATTATAGGCTAGGCAGCAAGCCCTTTTCAACTACAAAACTTAATGGGTGTAAAGTTATGTAGGCATATTTGTGTTAAACCGCCACCAAACACGCGTTACAACATTACTCAATAGGCTATAAACAAACTGCTGTAACAAAATTTATATTTAAAAAAATCTGTTACAGCAATTGAAGTTGCTACGCTAACTGTTAGCGCAACAAAGTAACGGTACCTTTGCGCAACTCTTCGCGGTGGCCGTTCAGGAAAGTAAGTTTTAGTTGCCAGGTGTAAATACCTGGTGGCTGCAATTCGCCCTTGTAGGTACCATCCCATTCAAACTGATGGTCGCTGCTTTCAAATAGCTTTTCGCCCCAACGATTAAATATTTGTATTTGCAAATACTGTAACGCCTTTATGTTTCCAAATATCCTGAACACATCGTTATTACCATCATTATTTGGTGTAAACACATTGGGTGCAAATATGGTATAATCAGGTATTACCGCTACGGTTAACATATCCGTTGCAATACAGCCGGCCTCGTTAGTAATCTGTATGTGGTAATCGGTGGTGCTTATTGGCGAAGCTATAGGCTCTGTACAATCTGTACAACTTAACGATTGGCCCGGGCTCCACAGTATAGTGTAGTTACCCGAAACACCGGTTACTGTAAACCCAAGTGTAGCTGTTTCGCCAAAGTCTATATCAACCGATGGGGTTGCATCTACTGTAAAATCGTATAAGTAAGCCAAAGTAAAGCTATCTACCAAGTCACAATTATTTGCATCGGTAATGGTAACTTTGTAATCTCCGGGCAGCAGGTTTTGTAATGCAGCACTACCAGCACCATTCGACCAATTAAAATTATATGGCTGCGAGCCGCCGCTAATGTTTACTGTAATAGTACCATCGGCTGCTTTTGTTTCGCAACTTGGGTTGGTGTACGAGTTGTTCATTACCATACCTGCAGGCTGGCCAACAACTATAGTAGCAGTAGATGAGCATTGATTATTATCGTATACCGACACATCGTAGCTACCTGCTGTTAAACCTGTGTTGGTGCTGGCCGGTAACAAAGTACTATTGCTCCATGTATAGCTATAAGGTGATGTGCCTCCGGTTACATTTACGGTTGCGCTACCATCAGCATAACCCAAGCACGATGCATCGGTATGTGAAGTAGTTAAAACAATTGCTGCCGGCTGCCCTATAGTAGCCGATAAAGAAACCGAACAATTGTTCGCATCGCTAACAGTTACGGTATAGGTATTGGCAGCCAGCGCGTTGCGGTTAGACGCAGTATCGCTATCGTTCCACAGGTACGTAAGTGGTGCTATGCCCTGGCTGGCAGTAATGGTTATACGTCCATCAGCAGCACCATAGCAACTTGCGTCGGTATGGGTTTCGGTGGCTACAATGGCAGCAGGCTCAGTAATAGTAACTGATACTGAAACATTACATTGGTTGTTATCTGTTGCAATTACCGAATAATATCCTGCTGCTATTGCAGTTCTATCTTCGGTTTGCACCCCATCGTTCCATGTAAAGTTATAAGGCGTAACACCACCTGTTACAGTAATATCAATTGTACCTGTTGTTCCTCCGTTGCACAGTACATCGGTATGTGTTTCGGCAATAGCTAATACAGCCGGTTCATTTATTGTAGTAGTGCTGGTTGCGCTGCATTGGTGGCTATCGTATACTACCAGCGAGTATGTACCTGCGGCAATTGCCACTCTGTCTTCGGTATATATCATATCGCTCCACACATAACTATATGGCGATGTACCTCCGGCTGCAGTAACATCTATACTACCGGTATTTCCGCCGTTGCAGGCTACATCAACAGAAGTAGCTGTAACAGTTAACACCGCCGGCTGGTTAATGGTAGCACTGGCCGTTACCACACACTGGTTCTGGTCGGTAACCGATAATATATAGGTGCCGGCAACCACACCTAATCTATCGGGTGTATTAACACCATCGTTCCACAAAAAAGTATATGCCGGAGTACCTCCGGTAGTGGTACTGGTAATACTGCCATCGGTACCACCATTACATAATACATCGGTTGTCTGTAATGTTACGTTAAGTGTAGAGGCACTACCTACCACCACAGCAAGTGATGATGTGCATTGGTTATTATCGGTAACAGTTATGGTATACGTACCTAACCCAAGCGCACTTCTATCCTGCGTACTAACACCATCGTTCCATAAATAGGTATACGGCGAAGTTGCGCCGGTTACACTAATATCAATAGCACCATCTGCACCACCGCCGCACGAAACATTGGTGTGCGTTTCGGTTATTGAAAGTGCTGTAGGTTCAGTAATTACCACGGTAATAGTAGCTGTACATTGCTGAGCATCATATGCCACCAGCGAGTAGTTACCGGCAGCAAGCCACAGGCGATCTTCTGCTTGTACTCCATCGCTCCACATGTAATTGTATGGTGTTGTACCACCGGTTGTAGTTACGCTTATTGTACCGGTTGCAACTCCATTGCAATTAGCTGGTGTATGTATCTCTGTTAAGCCAAGTACCTGAGGCTGGCTGATAGTTACGCTTATTGTTGCGCTGCACTGATAGTTATCGTATACAGTAAGGCTATAGTTTCCGGCAGCAACTCCGGTTCTGTCTTCAGTATTGGCCCCATCGTTCCATATATAGCTGTATTGGGCAGTACCGCCGCTTGTAGTTACATCTATATTACCCGTGCTGGTACCATTACAAGTAACATCGGTATGCGTTTCGGCTAATGTTAGCAGTGCAGGTTCTGTAATAACAATACTTAACCCTACACTACACTGGTGTGCATCGGTAGTTGTTACAGCGTACGTACCGGCAGTAAGGTTGGTAAGTGGATTAGGACCTGAAGTACCATTCCATGTGTAGGTGTAAGGGCTGGTTCCGCCGGCAGGCGTTAACGTAATACTACCTGTAGCGG
>JBJOOW010000004.1:0-3856 GCA_046051095.1 Bacteroidota bacterium
CCCTTATAACCTACTGTATACCAACAAAATACAAATCGCCTCATTTTAAAAAAATATAAATACATATTAAAATAATAAATAAACTAAAAAAAACACTCAAAGTAATACTCACTTACCTAAATGGGTAAAAACAAAAAGGCCACCTTTCGGTGGCCTTTCGCTCAAACAGATCGCTCAAAATCCGTAACAGAAAAAATCTTTAAAACTAACCTCTATCTTACTCATCGTGACCCGAAAGCCGGTTTAAAAAAATCCGGAGCATGGTTACCGGCAGGCTTATCAACCAGAGTGTGTAGTACACCAGTAGAAAAACTATAAACACCGGAAACGCTTTCATAAGAACAAGGTTTTAACTATCCGTAGTAGCGTCGTTCAATTTGCACAAGGCAAACTGAACGGGCCACTGTAATGCTGTTGAGGTAGGAGTCGAACCTACATAAGGCAGTTAGTCGTGGTTGCATTTAATCCTGCATTGCTGCCTGAGTAAATGCAACTCAGATTTATCCCGTTATCCTCACCCCCGAGACAGGAGGGCATGTCTGCCAATTTCATCACCCAACATTGTATTTCGTAGAACGATGATGCAAATATAATAACCTGCACCATTCATTGCTAATAATTCAATACTTTATGCGTAACAATTACAGTATTATCAATTTATTATTAATTTAGTTGCCGAATCATCAAAAACAGTATAAAAATATGGCCCTGCATTACGAAATTGACAACACCGATTTACAGATTTTGAACATACTAATGGAAAATGCCTTTACGCCCTATACCGAGATAGGCAAAAAGCTATATATAAGCCCCGGTACGGTACACGTACGTATGAACAAAATGGAGAAACTGGGCATTGTAAAAGCCCCACAACTACAAATTGACCTTGCCAAACTGGGTATGGATATTACAGCCTTTATTGGTGTGTACCTTATACGTAGCGATATGTATGATAAGGTTGTTACACAAATTAAAAAGATAGACGAGGTACTATCCTGTAACTACACCACCGGTAACTACTCGTTGTTTCTTAAAATAGTATGCCGCGATACCCAACACCTGCGCGAGGTACTACACGATAAGCTACAAAAAATAGAAGGCATCAGCCGTACAGAAACCCTAATCTCGCTGGATGAAAGCTTTACCCGCCAAATGAAAATTAAAATTGAAAAAGGAAAGTAAGCAGTCTTCAGTCGGCAGTAGGAAGTCAGCAATAAATACAACTATACAACAGCCGCCAGCCACATCATCCACAAGCTTTACCCTGCTATAAAATGCATTTATTCCAATTATAGCCAGAGCTTTTAGGCTCTGGCATTATAAACCTACTCCCCAACTGTCTCAACCGGCCTTGTGAATTCGGGCGTTAAAAAAATCATGCAATAAACCGTTTAAACTGCACGCTGTCCGAAGTGGCGCGGACCAACAGCACACAACAAAAACCACCCTCGCCCAGCGCCACAAGTTCGGGCAGTTTAGGTTTATGTAATGATTTTTAGACCGAAGTCACACAGCCTTGAACTTTTTGTTTCTTTTTGGTTCAAGCCAAAAAGAAAACAGATTGTCACAATAATGTCATAATTGCAAAAATACTTTAACGGGCACACTAACACATTAAACCTTTCGTTATCTGTATACATCTACATAATATATGGAAACGATTAAAACAACCGAAGGGCCGTTTGAGAAACTCCATAACGAGTGGATAGGCTCTTTATTGGCGTACGAAGAACACCTTAACAATACACAAGCTGTAACAAAACAATTGCAAAGTAGTGTTAACGACCTGCAATTTAAGCAGCAACTATCTCAACTTCGCACCGCAATAGAAACGCAGAAACATGCGTTGAGTGAGTTGAGTAATGATATACAGAAGCTGAGGATGAAATTTGCAGGCAGGGCCGAAAAGAAAGTTATACCACTGGCCGACCTGATAGAAAACAACCGTTACCGCGACAGAGTACGCAAATCAGAACAGGCTGTTTTTCTGCTTAAGTATCAAACAAATAAACTTCTCTCCATAGCCTCGTAACGAGGTGTCTTAGTTAGTGTGTCGAAGGCCTGCACGTTCTGTGACAGGCCTTCATTTTTTTAGCCCTCGTACTGTTTCATCCGTACAAAAAAGGCAGTACCTACATTCTCGGCACTTTCAAACCATATACGCCCGCCGTTGCCATCTATTATCTGCTTGGTAATAGCCAGCCCCAGCCCGGTGCCCGATGATTTGGTAGTAAAATTGGGTACAAAAACCTTGTCGTAGTTATCGCTGGGTATGCCGCTGCCGTTATCGCTTACAGTTACGGTAACCCAGCCATCTTCATCTTTTATATGCACATCTACAAACCCCTTACGCTGTTCTGGTATGCTCTGTATGGCATTCTTCACCAGGTTATTAAACACACTAACCAGTTGGTTTTTATCGGCAAACACCAGCGGACTATCCGATGAGGTTGTAAACGTAACAGATACATTCTCCTCGCGTGCAAACAGGTCGGTTATCGATTTTAGCAACTCGTTCAGGTTAATAATTTCGTTTTGCGCCTTGGGCATTTTAGCAAACGAAGAGAACGCCGTGGCAATGCTCGAAAGGTTTTCTATCTGCTCCTCCAGCGTACGCGCCACCTTTTTAGCCAGTTGCTCTATGTTAGGATTACCCTCATCAATAGCTCGCTGCAGGTATTGTATACTCAGCTTCATAGGTGTAAGCGGGTTCTTAATCTCGTGCGCAATTTGCTTGGCCATTTCGCGCCAGGCGCTCTCGCGCTCGCCTTTAGCCAACTTCTGTGCGCTCTGCTCCAGCTCGGCAATCATTTTATTGTACTCGCTTACCAGTATGCCTATTTCATCGCGGCTGTTCCATTCTATCGGCTCGTTTATTTTGTTCAGGTTCAGTATGCGTAGTTTCTCGCTAATAATAGTTAGCGAGCGGGTTATAGAGTTGGATATAAAGTAAGCCAGCACTGCGGCGCATATCAGCAAAAACACATACACATTCATCAGCGCCACCAAAAACGACGACACCTCATCATCAATATTCTTCGAACGTTCAAAGTAAGGTATGCCTATATACGCTACTGCTTCTCCCCTGCTGTTGCGCACCGGTGCATAGGTTGCAAGGTATTTTAGGTCGCCAATTCTTTCCTGTTCGGTTACTTGTGCGGTGCGGTTATTCTCCAGTTCAAAATAAGCATCGGGGTTCATTTTTTTACTTACCAAACCCTTGTCGTAAATTATGGGTTGCGAAGCCACCAGCAGGTTGCCATCACGATCAAACAGGTTTATATCAACCGAGTTTATATCGGCTAATCGTGCTATTTCATAATCCAGTTCATCGCCGGCATTGGCAATACTACCACTGCCTACCGAGCGCTGTATAAAATATTCCAGGCTGGCGTGCACCACCTTCTCTTTACGCAGTAAGCGGTCGGTATAAAAGTTATCGTACTGCCGGCTAAAAAAACTGATAGTAATTATACCAATGATAATAAACGAAACTACTATCATGGCCAGCATAGAGTAGTTGATACGGGTACGGAACGATAAGGCAAAACCCTCCGGTATTACCTGCCCAAATGTAGCGCTGTTAAGCAATCGGTACCCCAATAGCAATACCACCACGCACATAAACAAAAAGCTGAACAGGTACGAGAACGTAGCCACCGGTTCAAACACCGGTTCGCGCGGTACCGATACTATTACCTGTTTGCCATTGGTAAACCGTTGTATACTATGTTCCCAATCATCTTCCTCTATAAATTTAAAGTCGCTGCCGCCAAAATCGTAAGCCTGGTTCCAGTAATACGAGTACGAAAAATCGCCATACTGCGCTATCAGCTTGTTGTTCTGGTAAATAGCG
>JBJOOW010000005.1:0-3613 GCA_046051095.1 Bacteroidota bacterium
ATGTACTTTGTAATCAATTCGTTTGAACAATTGTACCACTGTTTGCCCCAGTTACAACATAATCTGGAACACAAACTGGCCCAACCACATGGGTTAGAAAACAATTAGAAAACTTATTGCCCGTAGGTTGGTTGGTGTGGATAACCGGCAATTAAAAGTTGTTAGGGTGCATGCAACAGTTTTTAGCGCCACACTGTCAATAGATTGTATAAATTTGGTGGCGTTGTATAAGGTGATTTATTATACATTTACGCTTTTCATTTTTTATTGAAAAAACTATGCTAAAGAAATTGCTTTCCATATTGCCTGTGCTAATGGTGTTATATGGTACTGCGCAAACAACCACCCCTGCTAAAGCTGTTCCTATAGAGCAGCAAAAACTGGATGCCTTAAAAGGTACTTACGAAATAAGGACACAAAATCCTCGCATACCTTATGTGTTGCCATCTAACCTGGCCGAGATAATTGAAAAAAACAGGAAAGAGCGGGAAGCTACTCAGCTACAACTGAACGAAAACGTGTTGCTTATTATTTATCCTAAAAAAAGTAATGCAGGTGCAGCCCCTGCCAAACAATAACAGTAACTATGAAAAGGATTTTTACAATACTGCTGTTATTGGTTTTATGTGCAGGGGTAACCCTGGCTCAGCCAGCCAACGATAACTGTAATACTGCAACTTCAATAATTATACCGTCTTCGGGTAGTGCATGTGTAACCGGTACATTAACCGGTGCTACCGATGATGGTTACTATTCCGGCTGCGAAACAGCAGGAAGCCGCGAAGTATGGTATTCATTTATTACAACCGGGGCAAATAATACAATCACTGTATCTCCTAACGGCGCTACGCCTGCAACAAACCTGGTTGTAAACTTAGGTAGTGCCGGTTGTAGTAGTACTACGCTTAATGGTTGTAATGCCGCAGCTACAGCTAATGGTAATGCTACAATAACATGGGCTTACCCCGTAGGTACACAGGTTTGGGTTTATGTATCATCTGCAACAAATAGCGGTGGTGGTTTTCAAATTTGCGTAAACTCTACCACCACACCACCTACTACAGGTAAAGATTGTACTACGGCTGCTCCTCTTTGTTCCAAATCTTCATTTAATGCAACTGTTGCTGCAGGGTCTAATGGTTTTCAACCACCGTGTTTTGCAGCTGCGTTACAACAACCAACCATATTTAAATTTACAGTAGGCCAAACAGGTTTATTAAACTGGCGTGCTACACCAACATGCGGTGCGCCAAACGCTAACTCAACCGAGTTCGACTGGGCTGTTTATGATGTTACCAATGGATGTCCGGGCGTACGTGTAGCCTGTAATTATAATTTTACTGGTACTTTTTTTACCAATCCCGTTACTTCTCCTCAAGGCATGCAGGGGGGGCCTGGGGCTGGTTGTACCAACACAGCTTCGTCCGGTAATCCTGCACTTGAGTTATGTACAGGTGTAACAGTAACGGCAGGTAATACATATATCATTATTCTTGATCAATATACCCTTGGCAGTACATGTTCGCTTGCTTTAGATTTTACCGGTAGCACATTCGAAATGGCGCCTAGTTCTTTATTTACAGTTACACCATCCAGTGGGTGTGGTTCGGTAACAGTTAACTTTAATAACACCAGTGCAGGTGCAAGCGGTACTACGCCATACTCATGGAGTTTTGGCGATGGAACATCCTCTACATTACAAAGCCCACCATCAAAAACATATTCATCGCCGGGTAATTACCTGGTATCATTAACTACCCAGTCGGCTACTGGTTGTACTGCTGCGTCATCCAAACAAGTACAAGTATTTGCCGTACCAACACTTACCACTGTTAGCGATACAATTTGCAGCGGCCTGCAGGCAACTATAAGCGCTAATGCCAGTACTCCCGGCGGCACTTACTCGTGGAGCCCGGGCGGTTATAACACTGCAACAGTAAACGTTTCGCCCGGTGCTACTACTACCTATACAGTTACATACACATCTGCCGATAACTGTACAGCAACGGCAACTGCTACGGTAACTGTAAATACCGGTAATTTTGTTGTAGGTGCTGGTCAGGATGTAACAGTTTGTGGTAATCAGTCGGTACCATTAAACGGTACTGTAACCCCTGCAGGTAGTTATACTTATCAGTGGTCTGGCGGTCCGGTTAGCAATGGTACTTCACTAACAGCCACGGCCAACCCTACTGGTACAACAACCTATACACTATCTGTAACCGATGCTGGTGGTTGTACCCGTACTGACGATGTGCTTATAACTATTAACGGTGTTGCTGTTCCTGTTACTGTAACTGCAACACCTCCGTATGTGTGCCCGGGTCAACAAGTACAACTGGCAGCCAGCATACTGCCTGTTAGTTGTGGTTTAGCACCACCATGTTCTGGTAATAGTATTACAAACTCAATAGGTTCTGGTAATGTAGTGCAACCGGGCACGTCGTTACAGCCACCAACAATTTTTGGCAATTTTCTTAAAAGCGGCCGTAACCAAATGCTCTATACTGCTGCAGAGTTGCAGGCTGCTATAGGGTCGGCTACCATTATTAAAGCACTTACATTTAATATAGCAGTATTTAACAGCAACGCTTACCTTCAGAATTTTACCATTAAAATGGCTTGCACTAATGCCACCAGTTTAACTACCTGGGAGCAGAACCTTACAACCGTATACACTGCAGCTAACTATCAGCCCCAGGCAGGCTGGTTAAATGGTATTATACTAACCTCCCCTTTTTCGTGGGACGGAGTTTCGAATGTTATAGTTGATATGTGTTGGAATAACCCAACAACATTTGGAAATCAAAACAATAAAGCATCCTGTACTACTACTGCTTTTAATAGTTACCTGTATAACTATTCAAGCGCAGCCGATATGTGTGGCACAACGCTGGCGCCAACTGCCTCAAATCAGCGCCCAAATATTAAGTTCAGTTATTGCATTCCATCTTTGAATAGCTATACAATTGTCTGGAATCCGGGCCCGGGAAGTGGCGCAAATGCGGTTTCGGCAAATATTGATAGCCCTACTATTGCACCTGTAGCCACCACAACATATACTGTAAATATATCAGATGCTAACTCTGGTTCATGCCCGGGTATAGGTTCTATTACTGTTCCGGTTGATAACTCTGTAGTAAGCGCAGGGCCCGATAAAAACTCTTGTCCTAACGCTCAAGTAAGCCTTAGTGCTACTGTTAGTGGTACAATAGTGCCTGGCCCGGCAAGTTTTGTTTGGACCACACTTGCCGGCGCAAATGCCGGCACCGGCCAAACTATAACAGTTACCCCTGCCACTACAACTACTTATGTAGTAACAATGAACGGCGGTGCTTGTGTAAAACGCGATACAATTACAGTAAATATTGGCTCTATAACAGCTACCGCTACACCAACAAACGTTACATGCTTTGGTGCCAACAACGGCTCAATTTTGGCCGGTTCTGCTCAAGGCACCGCTCCATACAATTATCAGTGGAGTGCAAACGCATCGGCAGGTAATGTTAGCCCTGCCATTAATCTGGCACCTGGTAATTATCAGGTTACAGTAACCGATGCCAGCGGTTGTTCTGGTTCGGCAACAGCTACAATTACTCAACCTACTCAGCTT
>JBJOOW010000006.1:0-3684 GCA_046051095.1 Bacteroidota bacterium
AAACGAACAGTACAAACATACATATGTAATATGTGGCAAGTGTCACAGTAATGTAAGAAGCTACTGCCCGCTGTATAAATGACAGTAGTATGACAAATGGGTTATATATAGAAACCGCGGGCTATAGCTGCCTTTCGAATTTTGCAGCCTGCACCTTAGTGCCGTTGCGCAACGTGCGGGTTTGCACTACACCGGTACTGGTAAAGCCCGCTGCAAGCAACACCTGCGCCGATGCTTTGTTATGCTGAAACACAAAAGCCTCTAATACTTTAATGCCATACACCGTTGGGGCTATGCTTATTAAGGTGCGCAGTACTGCCTTCATAATACCTTTGTTGCGGTGTGGCTTGCCCAGCCAGTAGCCAAACTCGCTGCGTGCTGCGGCAGGAGGGTAGTTAAGGTGCAGGCCAATTAAACCTAACAGCAGCCCTTCGCTGTTTCGTATAGCATAGTTTTTTTGCAGGCCGTTTTCTTCTTCGTAAATAATACTGTCGTTAATAAACCAGTGCGCATCATCTATAGTATAGGGGTATGGTATAGCCGACGTATTGTCCGATATTTCTTTATCCAGCATATAGCCGGTAATAGCTTCTGCATCGGTGGGTTGCAGCCTGTCCAGGTATATGGTATTATTTACCGGTATCACAATGTGCAAGATGTAACATTCAAATCAGAAATCGAAACCAAACTTTTACCGGTGGCGTAAACACAGGTATGAAACAACTACTTCTTACTTTTACATTTGGTTTACTGATAGGTTTTCCCACTGTA
Source organism: Bacteroidota bacterium (assembly GCA_046051095.1). Classification (GTDB taxonomy): domain Bacteria; phylum Bacteroidota; class Bacteroidia; order Chitinophagales; family LD1; genus Bog-950. The sequence goes on from JBJOOW010000006.1 coordinate 772, forward strand.
TTTGCCGGTGTACCGGCCGAGGTAAACAACTCGTTTGTATCGCCCGATGACCAGTTTACGCTGGAAGTAAAACGTGTGACCGGTGAGATTAAACTACACCTGAACATAAAAGACATGAGCCAGTTTGATTACGTAGTAATTGAACGCAGTGCCGAAACGGCTGACGAGTTTGGCCGTTGCAAATACATAAGCGGTGGCAAAGCCCAAAGCGGCGATTTTAACGAGGTTGACCGTTTTCCTTACGAGGCCGATGTGTACTACCGTATTAAGGTTGTAACCAAAGATGGTAACGAGCAATTGTACCCTGCTGTAATGCTTACAGCGGTTAAAGAGTAACCAAATCCTTCTCATAGTGTAACAGAACAGGCCGCAGGAGTGTGGCCTGTTTCTATTTATAGCATCTCTGTTACAATTAGGCTATTAACATAAGCTAACAGCACCGGGGTAAAACTTACAGCGGGCTTATTACAATCTGTTTACATTCGCTGCGTCATAGCTAAAAAAACGTAAGATGAGAATAGGTATTGTTTGTTACCCAACCTATGGCGGTAGTGGTGTTGTGGCTACCGAGTTGGGCAAGGCACTGGCTAAAAAGGGCCATCAGGTACACTTTATTACTTATCAGGAACCGGTGCGGCTCGATTCGTTTCACGAGAATATATTTTACCATGAGGTTTCGGCGCTCGATTACCCCCTGTTTCAATACCAGCCGTACGAAAGTGCCCTGGCCAGTAAAATAGTAGATGTAGCCCAGTTTGAAAAGCTGGATATACTGCATGTGCATTACGCTATACCGCACGCATCGTCGGCATTGATAGCGCGTAGCATATTGCGCGAAAAAGGTTTTAACCTGCCCTTTGTTACCACCCTGCACGGTACCGATATTACACTGATAGGTAAAGACCCCGGCTACAAACCGGTAGTAGAGTACAGTATTAACCACAGCGATGGTATTACATCGGTATCGCAAAGCCTGAAAGATGATACCTATACCAACTTTAGTATTAACCGCGAAATAGAAGTGATACCAAACTTTATCGATTTCTCGCGGTTTAAGAAAACCAATAAAGACCACTTTAAAAAAGCCATAGCGCCTAACGGCGAGCGCATACTTACGCACGTATCTAACTTTCGTAAAGTAAAGCGGGTAGAAGATGTGGTGAAGATGTTTGAGATAGTACACAAGGCTATACCATCTAAACTGTTTTTGGTGGGCGATGGCCCCGAGCGGATGGGTATAGAGATGCTGTGCCGCAACCTGAAGATATGCGAAGACGTTCGCTTTTTAGGTAAGCAGGAGGCGGTTGAAGAACTGCTGGCCGTGTCCGATTTATTTTTACTGCCATCAGAAACCGAAAGCTTTGGTTTGGCAGCATTAGAAGCCATGGCGGTAGAGGTACCTGTAATATCATCTAACGCAGGCGGTATACCCGAAATAAATATACATGGCAAAACCGGCTATATGAGCAACGTAGGCGACTATGCCGACATGGCTAAAAATGCCATTTATATATTACAGGATGATGCGCGCCTGAAAGAGTTTAAGAAAAACGCATTGGCACATGCCCGCACCTTCGATATTGAAAACATACTACCGCAATACGAAGATTATTACAAACGTGTAATAAGCCTGCACAACGACCTTGAATTTGCCATCTGATATATACTCGTAGCCAATTGTTATGGCAGGCTGGCCTTAAAGGTAGCGTAGTCGGTTACCTCTACCGTGTTGGTAGGTGTACCGCTGCAGTTACGCGTGGTTTTTTCGGTTTGTATGTTGTTTACGCGGTTATCCGGGCTGGGGTGCGTGCTTAAAAATGCAGGTGGTTGCGGAGCACCCGAGTCTATAATTTTCTGAAAGAAATCTGCCGCACCATCGGCGCGGTATTGTGTAGGGCACAGGTAAATAACCGAGTATTTGTCAGCTTCTTTTTCGTGGTCGCGGCTGTAAGCCAGCGAGCTAAGTCCGCCAACAATATTGGCCAGCTGCTCTTGCCCGGTAGTGCCTGATATTACGCTTACCAGCAGCGAAAAACCATACTGCGCAGTTAACGCCTGTGTACTGTGCCTTCTATCGGCATGGGCCATTTCGTGGCCTATAACTCCCGCCAGCGATGATGCATTATCCAGATATTTTATCAGCCCGGTATATACATATATGTAACCGCCGGGTGTGCAAAAGGCATTCAGCGTGGTATCATCCTGAATGATGTAAAGTTTCCATACAAAATCGTTGGCATGCTCTACCTGCCCCGAGTTTAGTATCTGTTGTTTAAGGTTATCCAGGTAGGCATAGGTTTGCGCATGGGTAGTACGGCTAAGTATATGGTAGTGGGTCGGGTCGTTATTTATTTCGGTTTCTACCTGTGCACCAAAGTTCTTATCATCTTCTATGGTAAAAAGGTTTATTCCGCCGCCTTTTTTGCAACCGTTAAACGAAACTAACACAGTTGCACATATCAATAACGATGCTATGAATTTACTACGCATAAAGTAAGTTTTAATATATAACGCCAATACCGTGCCGCAATTATTTATTATTAGCCTGCTGGCTGTTTTCCTGCAGTAGTTTTTGGCGTATGGTAGCCTCTAATACGGTAATGGCCACCTGGTTTTCGCCACCCTGTGGTATTATAATATCGGCATAGCGCTTGGTAGGCTCAATAAACAATATATGCATCTCTTTTACTATGCCGTAGCGTTCTATTACCTGTTGGGCAGTGCGGCCACGCTCGCGCATGTCGCGCTCTATAATGCGTATCAGTCGGTCATCGGGTTCGGCATCTACAAATACTTTTATATCGCACAGTTCGCGTACGCGTTTATCGGTAAACAACAGTATACCCTCTACTATTACTACCGGGTTGGGTACAATATGTACTGTTTCGGGCATTCGGGTAGATGTAATGTAAT
>JBJOOW010000007.1:0-7490 GCA_046051095.1 Bacteroidota bacterium
ACTTGTAACTGCTATGGGGTTATACGGGCCTGCCGCACCGGTAGACGATGCGTAAATAGTATATTGAACAAAAGCACCACAGCCGTTAACCGGCGGGTTGGTCCACGATAGGGTAATATCGCCGTTTACCTGGTCGTTTTGTACGCATTGCAGGTCGGGGGCCAGTATTACCTGGCTATAGCCGGCCAAACAAAGCATTGTAACCAAAAACGGAACTAAAATGAATTTCAATTTCACGGGCGCAATAATAGTTACAATATTAAGAGTTATACCGAAACGGTTTAGTTGCAAACGCCTGTTTTGTACAATTATTGGCTATTTACCATAAAAAAAGCCACAGGCAGGTTAACCCGTGGCTTTAATTTTAGTGTTTCATACAATCTTTATGGCTGGGCTGCTTTGGGTAGCTTTTTAGCCGCAGCCACCAGCTTTATAAATTCGGCGCGATAGCCTTCAGTATCGGTGCCCTTAGCGCTTATAGCCAGTTCGCGTACTTTATCGTAGGTATAGTTGCCGCTAAACTTACTATCGCGCAGCAGCATACCAAAAGCCGCTACTGCACTGGCAAAACGATAATTTTCGGATGTCTGAGGCAGTGCCACGCTCTCGTTTTTAACCGCATACTCCAGCAACTGGCTTTTACTATCTTTTGGCTCTTTATAGCGTATTTTAACGGTCGCCATTTCGTCGCCACCGGCGCTGGTAGTTGCCTGTTCGGTTTTCTGGTATTTCAGTTTATCGGTTTTGGGCATATCCTTAAATGCAGGGTCATTCTCATCAGTAATAATTTCGTACAATGCCGTTACACTGGCACCTGCACCTATTTCGCCGGCATCTTTTTTATCGTCGTTAAAATCTTTATCGGCCAGGGCGCGGTTTTCGTAACCTATCAGCCGGTAGGCTTTCACTTTAGCAGGATTAAACTCTACCTGTATTTTTACATCTTTTGCAATGGTAAGCAGGGTGCCGCCCATTTGTGTAACCAGGTTCTTTTTAGCTTCTGCCAGATTATCGATATACGCATAGTTGCCGTTGCCCTTGTCGGCCAGCTTTTCCATTTTCGAGTCTTTGTAGTTACCCATACCAAAACCCAATACAGATAAAAACACACCCTCTTCGCGTTTCTTTTCTATCAGCGTGGTAAGTTCTGCATCACTGCTTACGCCTACATTAAAATCGCCATCGGTACATAATATTACCCGGTTGTTACCATTGGCTATAAAATTGGCTTTGGCTACTTCATAAGCCTGATTAATACCCGCCGCACCTGCCGTACTGCCACCGGCTTCTAACCTATCCAGTGCATCAAGTATTTTTTGCTTATTGCTGCAGGGAGTAGAAGGCAACACCAAGCCCGAGCTACCGGCATATACCACCATGGCAATACGGTCCTGCGGGCGCAGCTCGTTAGTAAGCATTTGCAGCGATTGTTTAACCAGCGGCAGTTTATCGTACGATGACATAGAGCCCGACACATCAATTAAAAAAACCAGGTTGGCCGGTGGCAAAGCGCTTTTATCTATACGTAAACCCTGTATGCCTATATGCATAATGCGGTGGTTGGTGCTCCATGCACATTCGCCTACCTCGGTAGCTACAGAGAAAGGCTTACCGTCGGTTGGGTTGGCGTAGTAGTAAGTAAAGTAGTTTATCATCTCCTCTAACCTTACCGAGCCTTGTGGCGGGCGCTGACCTTCCTCTACCTTACGGCGAATCATACTGTACGATGCCACATCAACATCTATCGAAAAAGTTGAAAGGGCTTTCTCGGTAGGACGTAAAAATTCATTTTCTATAATGCGGTCGTATTCTTCAGTATTGTCTTCTTCTTTACTTTTTCTGCCTTTGGGCTTTTCTGTTTCGGCTACATCGTAGCTATGTGTAGGTGGTGCAGGAGCTAAATCAAAATAGCCAAACGCCGGTGCGGCTATCCGCCTACTTCTTGCGGCCAAACCAAAACTACTTTTTGAATACTTGCTACCGGTTACTACTATCGAGTTTATCAGCACCGGCTTTTCTTCCAGTACTATTTTCAACTCATTTGCCTTGCCATCTTTAACAACCAGCCCGGGCATATTATAATCTACACAACCAATGTATCTAACTGTAATATCATAGGTACCATCTGCTATACTGTCCAAACAAAAATTACCATCAATATCGCTTACCGTTCCGGCTATCATGGTGCCATTTTGTGTCAGTATAACATTAGCGCTCATTATTGGCTGTCCGGAATCTTTATCTGTTACCTTACCTTTAATTGTACAAACATCTGTTTGCCGGAAGGCAGAAACAAACAACACTGTAACAATAAAGAACAGGAGCCTGTTTACGTGTGCAATCTTTTTCATAAATGTGTTTTAGCTTCAAAAAAATATGGGACAATAACGCAAGGTTGGTTATTGTATTTTAAAAACCTATAGCGAGATGCCGTTGTGAAAAATTTCCATAACAGGCTACTTCACCCATACAAAAATGAGAGTGCTTGAAACGTAACAGCAACCCGCTCAGGTGCAAACAAATAAGTTTGAGGATAAACGCCCGACGCGAAAATTCGCTTGCAGAGAATAAAATTTACAGCAAAGATTTAACAAAGTAATTATATAAGAAACCGGCAATGTTGCTTTACAACACAACTACCCTACCGTTACCTTATACATTTTATCGTAGTCAAAGTACTTGTTAGCCAGTTCCAGCAACTCTTCCGATGTTACAGTGCGAATGGTGTTTAGCAGATTTTGTATGTAAGTTACATCCTGCTTGTATATCAACAGGCCTTTTAGTGTTTCCGAAAACTTCATCGGGCCATCTATACTGCGCAGTATCTTACCGCTCATATAATTTTTTACCACATCCAGTTCATCGGCAGGTATCAGTTCGGTACGCAGGCGGCCAATCTCAAACTTAATTTCGTTCAGCGTAGCTTCGCGTACATCTTTACCTACCTCCGATGATATTTCGATAAAGCCACCATGCGGATACGATGCAAAGGTTGAGTGTACGCCATAGGTGTAGCCTTTCTCTTCGCGTATGTTGCTCATTAATCGCGAACCAAAGTAACCGCCAAACACGGTGTTAAGTACCGATAGTTTCAGAAAATCGGGATGCGTTTTATTGATACTCATATTACCCACCAGTACGGCACTTTGTACCGAGTCTGCTTTCTCGGTATGGTGTATCAGTTCAGTACTTGGTTCTATTACATAGGTTAATCCTTCGCCGGGCTTAACAGCATTAGCTGGCCTTTTACCAAATGTATCGTTTAGCTGTTTTACAAGCGTATCGTTAAACTTACCCGATACCATAATGGTAAGGGTAGCCGGGTCGTAATAAGTTTTGTAGTGTGCTTTCAGGTCGGCAACCGTAAGGTCTTCAAAGTTGCTTAGCTCGGTAATACGGCCGTACGGGTGTTTGTAGCCAAACAGTGCGCCAATAAACTGACGGTTGGCTACAAAATCGTTTTTCTTTAAATCTACCAGTAGTCGTTGCTTGCGGTTGCTGATGATGGTTTCCAGTTCATGTTCCGGGAAAACAGAATCTTCAAAAATTTCGTGCAACAGCGGCAACAGGTTGTCAATATGTTTGGTAAGACTGTATAACGATGCACCACCGGTTTCAAAGCCAGCCGAAGTGCCAAAGTTAGCCCCATAGTAATCAAACGTATCAGCCAGTTGTTTGGCGTTTTTGCTGCCGGTACCTTCGCGCAGCATCCGGTTGGTTAAGTCGGCCACCAGGTTTTTACCCTCGTACCATTTACCGGCCTTGTACATCAACTCTACCTTTACCACATCCTGCTCACCTTCGTTCAGCAGGTACACCTCTACGCCGTTATCCAGCGTTACTTTACCTATATGCGGAAATTCCAGTTTATCTATCAGGTTAATATCCGGAGCAATTACTCTGTTTATACTCATGTTCTTAGTTGTTGCTTAAATACCGGCCTCACCCCTCTGTCTTCGGCATCTCCCCTCTCCTACAGAGAGGGGAGAACCATTCCGTAACAAAGTACAGAAACCGGTTCTATAAAATATACCTTTTAGTTATTACTTAAATATTTAATGGTATTACTTTTTTCTTTGCGGAAAATACGGGCAGCAGCCTGTTGCAAACTATCGGGTGTTACAGCCATGTATTTTTCAATCTCGTGATTAACACCGGCTGCATTGCCCAGCATATCAAAGTAAGCCAGGTTCATAGCGCGGTTAAGCACGTTTACTTCACCAAAGGTTACATAGGCTTCTATTTTGTTCTTCACCTTGGTAAGCTCCTCTTCGGTTACTTTGGTATTTACTATTTCATCCAGCGCTTGCGCTACCGCTTTATCGGCATCATCTATACCAACACCTTTTGCCAAACGGCCTTCTACCATCAACATACCGGCATCTATGGTTTCGGTACTGTAAGCACTAATGCTGCTAAACAGTTTTTTCTCTTTAACCAGTTGCTGGTACAGGCGCGATGATTCGCCGGTGCTTAATATATCGCGCAGCAAATCCGACGCATAAAAATCGGCATCGGTACGGGCACCCATTTTGTATGCTTTGTATAAAGCGTGTACTGGCACATCAGCCTTTACCTCCAGTATGCGTTCTTCGTTTTGCTCAGGCTCTTGCGGCAGGTTACGTATTATCTTTTCGCCCGATGGTATTTCGCCAAACCACTTTTCGGCCAGCTTTTGTATCTGTCCGGTTTTTACGTTACCGGCTACTACCATTACAGCATTGTTGGGACGGTAGTATTTAAAATAAAAATCGCGGGCGCTTTGCATTTTAACCTGCTCTATATGTTGCAGGTTAAGGCCTATTACCGGCCAGCGGTACGGGTGCACTTTGTAAGCCAGGTCGCACATTTTGTGCCATACATCGCCGTAAGGCTGGTTAATGTAATGCTCTTTAAACTCCTCCATTACCACATTCTTCTGCGTAGCCAGGCTTTCTTCTTCAAACGCCAGCGATAGCATACGGTCGCTCTCCAGCCAGAAAGCCGTTTCGAGGTTATTGGCCGGCAGTATATCGTAGTAGTTGGTAATATCGTTGCTGGTAAAGGCGTTATTCTCTCCGCCTGCGTTTTGCAGCGGGGTATCAAACTCGGGTATGTTTACCGAGCCCTCAAACATAAAGTGTTCGAACAGGTGGGCAAAGCCGGTTTGGTTAGCGTCCTCATCGCGCGAGCCTACTTTGTAAAGTATGTTTACCGCGGCCATGGTAGTAGAAGGATCTTCGTGTACTATTACCTTTAGCCCGTTTTTTAATTCAAATTGCTCAAATTTTATCATGCATCAATTTAAGAGGGCGAAATTAGATATTTTAGTTACAGATTATCATGGATAATGTACCAATAACAGTAATTTTCGTTTTTTGTTAACAAAACCCCTGCAATGGGCCTCGACCTGTTTCATATTGTACCCTCAGCCCTAACCAATAACACACTGGATTATTTAACAGAATCTGATTTCGATAGTAACCCTGAGTTTTGGCGGCGCTATTCTAATTTACACAGTGTAATAAATGATTACGACTTTGATGATTTTGAAATATTGATATACCCTGATACGGAGACAAAAAGAATAGTATCGGGGCTATATGGATGGGCCCAAAAAACTGATTTAATTGGCGAGGTTGCTGCATTGGAATCTCAAATTTTACAAATAGCTACAGCCAATCAAATGGCCAACAGGCCATCGTTAACTTTAAAACATATTGATAACGTACTAACGGAGCAGCATAAAAGAGAAATCTTTTATCACACGATAGCCTACAAGGTAGAAAAAGGTAGTGCAACTGTGCTTTATTACACCGAAAAAGGTTATCAAAGAAAAGGCATGCATCCTTCTTTTTATAAGGACTTTGAAAACTGCAAAGTGTATTTTGAATTGGCCGACGTAATCAAGGCATTCTCTTATATACATTCAATTGTACCGGGGCGAACAGAAGAACTGCGAAAAAGTTTCACTCAAAACTTTGTAGATAATTTTATTGAAGGTGAAAGTATGTTCATGGCATCGTGGTAACCTATTGAAATGTGTAAATAGAAATTTACTTTAGCACCATGACAATCAAAAAAACAGGCGTAGCAGGCGCGGGCGCGATGGGTGCCGGCATTGCACAGGTATTTGCACAAAGTGGCTTAACGGTAGTGCTGTACGATTTAAGTGCACAGCAGTTAGATAAAGCCAAAACCGATATTGAAAAAAACCTGACGGGTGCTGTAGCCAAAGGCAAACTTACAGAGGCCGACAAAACCGCTACCCTTGGCCGAATTACCTATACCACCGATGTAAACAAGCTGGTAGGCGATTTGATTGTAGAGGCCATTGTAGAAAAGCTAGAAGTGAAACGCGAGCTGTTTGCTAAGCTGGCAGAGATAAACAGTACTGAAACTATACTGGCCACCAATACCTCTTCTATACCTGTAACACGTATTGCAAAAGGTATCGCCAACCCGCAACGCGTGGTAGGTATGCACTTTTTTAACCCGGCCCACCTGATGAAACTGGTAGAAGTAATAAGCGGTGCCGAAACCAGTAAAGAGGTAGCCGATACTATTTATCAGCTATCGGTAGCGGTTGGCAAAACGCCTATTATGTGCGCCGACTCTCCGGGCTTTATAACCAACCGCGTGGCACGCCACTACTATGTAGAGAGCCTTAAAATGCTGGAAGAAAAAGTAGCCCCTATTGAAACAATAGACGCCCTGATGGAAAGCGCTGGCTTTAAAATGGGCCCATTTAAACTAATGGATCATGTAGGTAACGATATCAACTTTGCGGTTACTTCATCGCTGTTCGAATCGTTCCACCAGGATGCGAAGTTCCGCCCCAACCGCATACAGCAACAAAAAGTAGATGCCGGCCACTTAGGCAAAAAAACCGGCCGCGGGTTTTACAATTACAACTGAAAGATTACATTTGCCACCCTCTGAACGAAGCGAAGCACAACTGTTGTTGTGGTTCCTGATACCAGCCGGAGCCCGGCCTTAAAACCGGAAACCGGAAGCAAACTTGCCCGGGTGGCGAAATTGGTAGACGCGCTCGTTTCAGGTGCGAGTGCTGCAAGGCATGGGGGTTCGAGTCCCTTCTCGGGCACAGTATTTAAAGCTAATCGGAAACGGTTGGCTTTTTTTATTTACCTATAACAAAAAGACTTGCCAGGTTTTAAAAACCTGGCAAGTCTATAAACCACAATACGCTAATTGCATTTGTTACTATTTTCACCACATGCACACCACCGATGCCATCAACTTTTTATCTAAACTTAGCTTACGCAAGGTAAGCAATGCGGCTGCGGTGTTGTCGTCGTTTTATCTGGCGCGTTCGAGCGGCCGGCCTCTGCAATACGGTGTACCATTTAATGTATCGATAGAACCCACCACTACCTGCAACCTGGGTTGCCCGGAGTGCCCCAGCGGTTTAAAAAGCTTTACCCGCCCTACCGGCAATCTGGATTATGATTTTTATAAACGAATGGTTGATGAGATAGGCAATAAACTTA
>JBJOOW010000008.1:0-6055 GCA_046051095.1 Bacteroidota bacterium
GTTGATTTCTTTACCGGTTTGTGGGTTACGGCCTTTGCGGGCTGCACGTTTAGAAACTGAGAAAGTTCCGAAACCAACCAGGGTTACTTTACCTGATTTCGACAGTGTGCTACCAACTGCATTGATGAAAGAATCAAGCGCATCGCCAGCCTGGCCTTTAGTGATTTTCGCATCTTTAGCAATCTTGTCGATTAGTTCGCCTTTGTTCATACTTGAGAAGTTTATTTGGGTTATAAAATTTTGTTGAACAAAGATAACGGCAGGTTCATTTTTTCCAAACGGTTACAATACTGTTACTGTTGATAACCCGCTACTGGCGGGCATTTCGGGCTATTGCTATTGCGCAGTGTATCAAAAACAAATACATTTACGTAATACAGAACAAGCAACAAATTTATGTACACCCTACGCAGTATTTCGGTTTTATTTTTCTCGGCAGTTATTCTGGCCGGCTCTCCATCGTGCAAAAGCAACAAAATGCCTTGCCCTACTTATGCTGATAGCTTTCCGGATAAAAAAGCCAAGAAAGGAAAACAAAAGCCCGATATACCTAAGGCCAGCAAACCTAAAAGCGGTATACTTCCACCCAACGCTAAAAAAGTTAAGCGCAAAGCCGATTAATTTACCCGGTTATAATCCGTGTAATCATCTGTATTTATCTGCGTAATCATATCCATCAGGATATCTTACTCCATATTTTTTCTTTCGATGCTTCGCTAAGGTATTTTAGCAATGGCTGATGGCCCGGCTGTTCCAGGTAGGGGTCTTTATCTATCAAATCCTGCGCGGTGGTACGTGCAGCCTCCAGTATTTTCACATCGGCTACCAGGTCGGCTATATGCATATTTACAACGCCACTTTGCTGTGTTCCCTCCAAATCGCCGGGTCCGCGCAGTTTTAAATCTTCCTCTGCTATTACAAAGCCATCGTTGGTACTACACATTACCGAAATTCTCTTCTTACTCTCTTCCGATAGCTTGCTACCGCTCATCAGTATACAAAACGACTGCTCGGCCCCACGGCCTACACGCCCGCGCAACTGGTGCAATTGCGAAAGGCCAAAACGCTCGGCGTTTTCTATAATCATTACACTGGCATTGGGCACGTTTACGCCTACCTCTATTACTGTGGTGGCTATCATTATCTGCGTTTCTCCGCGCACAAAGCGTTGCATTTCAAAATCCTTATCAGCACCGCGCATACGGCCATGCACTATGCTTATCTGGTACTGCGGTTTGGGGAAAGCCCTCGATATACTCTCATAACCATCCATCAGGTGTTTCAGGTCCAGCGCTTCGCTTTCCTCTATCAACGGGTACACCACATAAATCTGCCTGCCTTTTGTAATCTCTTCTTTCATAAAGCCAAACACCCGTAGCCGGTCGGCATCGGTGCGGTGCACCGTGCGTATAGGCTTACGGCCAGGTGGCAGCTCATCAATTACACTCACATCCAGATCGCCATAAATTGTCATGGCCAATGTACGTGGTATTGGTGTGGCTGTCATTACCAGTATGTGCGGTGGCTTTTCGTTTTTGGTCCAAAGTGCAGCACGTTGTGCTACACCAAAACGATGTTGCTCATCAATAACCACCATACCTATATTCTTAAACACAACGGTTTCTTCAATCAGTGCATGGGTGCCTATTACAATATTAATATTGCCTTCGGCCAGGTTCTCCAGCACATACTTGCGGGCTTTGCCTTTTACATTGCCGGTAAGCAGGGCTACCTCCAGGTTCATGCCACGCAAGGCGTCTACAATACTCTCATAATGCTGGTTTGCCAATATCTCGGTAGGGGCCATTAAGCAAGCCTGAAAGCCATTATCTATAGCCATTAGCATAGTAAGCAGTGCTACTATGGTTTTACCGCTACCCACATCACCCTGCAGCAGGCGGTTCATTTGCCTGCCTGATAGCGTATCGCGGCGTATCTCTTTTAGTACCCGCTTTTGTGCACCGGTTAGTTCAAACTTTAACTGGTGATGATAGAACCGGTCGAACTGGTTATCTATCTTCTCCATTATAAACCCCTTAGATACCAGCCCGCGGTTGGCTTTCACCTTTAGCATTTGCAGCTGTATCAAAAACAACTCTTCAAACTTTAGCCTGCGGGTGGCCTCGTGCAGCAGGTCTTCATTTTTTGGGTAATGTATACTTTGTATGGCCTCGTACCGTGGTATAAGCTTATACTGTTGCAACACCTCTTTAGGTAAAAAATCGGGCACATCTTTTTCTTTCAACTGCGCCATCAGCACCTGCACCAACCGGGCGATCCCCTTCGAGTCCAGGTACTTTTTCTTCATCTTTTCGGTAGAGGAGTACACGGGTTGCAGGCCTTTACCGCTTAGCTTTACCTCTTCGGTAATCATTTCTACCTCGGGGTGTGCTATGTTATAATCGCCGTTAAACAGCGTGGGCTTACCAAATACCAGCACCTCGCTGTTCGGCTTTATTGTTTTAAGCACAAAATCGCCGCCTTTAAACCATACCAACTCTATAGTACCACTGCTATCGCTAAAGCTTGCTACCAGCCTTTTTTGCGGACCATTGCCCATATACCTGAAACCGCCAATTTTACCTTTAAATTGTACATATTGGGTATGTGGGTTAAGGTCACGTATTTTCTGGATAGAACTACGGTCGACATACCGGAACGGAAAATGTTGTAACAAATCGCCAAACGTATTTATGTGCAGCTCCTTGCGCAGCAACGCACCGCGCTCGGGCCCCACCCCTTTCAGGTATTCTATTGGCGATTGTAAAAAAGTTGACATTGTACGTTCTGCCCTCAAATTTATAATTGATTATAAGATAAGAAACCCCCCCAGCCAACCGGCTGCATACAGGTGTACAGTTAACAAGTGTTAGTTTATTGTACAGATACAGCACTGCCTTAAAAGTTTTTACCTTCACTTGGTATATATACCACGGAACCGAACTGGTATGGCCGAGAAGAAAATTAAAAATGAACTTAGTACCGACTACAAGCTGGTAGGTATAGCATCGTCGCTTAAGGAATATAAGCTGTGCTATCACCTCAACCTGTTATTGCAGTCCGATTTCAGAAAACTGAAAGATCTGGTATTTGAGCCAACTGACCGTACCCGTAAAATACAGTTCAGCGTATTTAAAGGCGGTAGCGAGAGCGACAGAAACCACTACATTGTTTTTTCAAACAAAAATCTGGATGAAGTGTTACTACCCGAGATAAGTAACTTCGATTACATATTGCAGATACATGGCAGATACGAAGACGATGAAACAAAAAACCTGATAGAGGGTATAAAAGAGTTTCCGGAAGTGGTTATGACTGCCGAAATACCACTTAAAAAAATCAGAAGTAAAGAACGACTGGTATACGAGGAAGAAGTACCGGTACAAAAATTAATATCACCAAAACGATTTATGAGATGAAGGTACGTGTAAATAAAACCAAGATAGTTGCCACCTTTGGACCCGCCTGTAGCAAAAAAGAAATAATGGAAGATATGGTGCGCAACGGGCTGGATGTGTACCGTTTTAATATGAGCCACGGAGACCACAAACAACACCTGGATGGTTTTGAAAAAGTACGCCAGATAAACAAAGAGCATAACCTTAACATAGCCATACTGGCCGACCTGCAAGGCCCCAAAATACGTATAGGCGAAGTACGCGATAACATGGAAGTACTGGAGCAGGGCCGCGAGATTGAGATAACCAACAAAGAGTGCATAAGCACCTTCAAAAAAATATACATCAACTACCCGCCACTGCCTAAAGAAGTTGAAATAGGTGATGCGATATTGATAAACGATGGCCGTATTGAGCTACGGGTAACCTCTACCAACCGTAAGGATAAGATTATGGCTAAGGTTATAGTAGGTGGCAAAATAAGCAACAACAAAGGTGTAAACCTGCCCGACACTAAAACATCGGTGCCGGCGCTTACCGAAAAAGACAAAAAGGATTTGAAGTTTGCTATTGCCAATGGTGCTAACTGGATAGCCCTTTCATTTGTACGCTCGCCAGAAGATGTATTATCGCTTAAGAAAATACTGGGCAAAAAGAATTCGTACATGAAGGTGATGGCTAAAATTGAAAAACCCGAAGCCCTCAAATACATTGACGAGATAATTAAAGCCAGCGATGGTATTATGATTGCCCGTGGTGACCTGGCAGTAGAAGTACCTCAAGAGCGTATGCCGCTGATACAAAAAGACATTATTACCCGTTGTATTAAATATGCCAAACCAGTAGTAGTAGCCACACAGATGATGGAGAGCATGATAGAAAGCCCTACGCCTACCCGTGCTGAAATTACAGATGTAGCCAATGCCGTAATAGATGGTGCCGATGCTGTAATGCTAAGCGGAGAAACATCTACCGGCAAATACCCGGTGCGCGTAATACAGGTAATGGAAAAAATATTGACCAACATTGAACATGCCAATATTATTTATGACAAGCAGCAGCGCGTAGATAAAAACTCGCTCACTTACCTTAGCGATGCTATCTGTTACAATGCTGCCCGCATGAGTAGCGAACTGGAGGCCAAAGCTATAATTGGCATGACTTTTAGCGGTTACACCGGTTTTATGCTAAGCAGCTACAGGCCCAAGGCAGATATTTTCATTTTTACCGAAAACCGCGACCTGCTTAATGCCCTTAGCTTGTGCTGGGGTGTGCGTGCTTTTTACTATGATAAATTTGTAGGTACCGACACATCGATACGCGATGTAATTCGCATACTTAAGGAGAATGGCCTGCTTAAAACCGGCGACATGGCCGTAAACATAGGCAGCATGCCGCTGGCTAATAAAGGCCGGGCTAACATGGTAAAAGTTACTATGGTTGAATAACCAGGTTAACGGCCCGTTAACTGTAAACCCGAGCGCAAAAAAATTCTAATTTTGCTTTGTATTCATCTTAATACTCAATACTAATTACTTAATACTATTTAAAATGATTAATGTTTCTCTACTAAAAGAAATTTGTGAGGTACCCGGCGTACCGGGCCATGAGCAAAAAGTGCGCGAACTGATACAGCGTGAACTAAAAGGTATTGCCGATGATATATACACCGACAATATGGGCAACCTTATTGCCGTAAAAAAAGGCAAAACCAGCGATAAAAAAGTAATGGCTGCTGCCCACATGGATGAGATTGGTTTTATTGTGCATCACATAGATGATAACGGGTTTCTGCGCTTTCACCCGCTGGGTGGTTTCGACCCTAAAACACTTACAGCACAGCGCGTAGTAGTGCATGGCAAAAAAGATGTGATAGGTGTAATGGGCAGCAAACCTATACACTTAATGAGCCCCGATGAGCGCAACAAGCCGCTGCACCTTACCGACTTTTTTATAGACCTTGGTATGAAACGCGATGAGGTAGTAAAGCTGGTTGAGGTTGGCAACACCGTAACCCGCGAACGCGAACTGATAGAAATGGGCGAGTGCGTTAACTGCAAAAGCCTTGATAACCGCGTAGCAGTATTTATATTGTTAGAAACCCTGCGCGAACTGAAAAGCCAAAATATACCGTACGATTTTTATGGCGTATTTACCGTACAGGAAGAAGTAGGCATACGCGGTGCACAGGTAGCCGGCCACCACATTGGTGCCGAGTTCAGCTTCTGTATAGATACTACTATCGCCTTCGATACACCGGGCGCAAAACCCGAAGAATCGGTTACCAAATTGGGCGAGGGTGTTGCCATAAAAATTATGGATGCCTCTGCCATATGCGATTACCGTATGGTTAGATATATGAAAGACCTGGCCAACAGCAATAATCTTAAATGGCAGCCAGAGTTACTGCCTGCCGGTGGTACCGATACAGCTGGCTTTCAGCGCATGGCACCAAACGGCACTATTGCCGGTGCAGTAAGTATACCTACCCGCCACATCCACTCGGTTATAGAAATGGCCCACAAGGCAGATATACGCGGCAATATTGACCTGCTTAAACTGTGCCTTGGCAATCTGGATAAATACGACTGGAGCTTTAAATAACTAACCTCAGCGTCATTGCGAGGAACGAGGCTCTGCGAGTGACGAAGCAATCT
>JBJOOW010000009.1:0-2708 GCA_046051095.1 Bacteroidota bacterium
ACCGGTAAGGGTACGGGTACCATTAACCGGGCTGGTAGCTTTAAGGCTGTTAATACGAATCTGGCCATCTACACCTAAACCGTTAAGTATGCTGAATTTCATATTCACATCTTCCAGGTCAAGCGTGCCGCTCTGAAACATATTCAGAAAAGCAAAGCTGACAGTATCGGCCTGCGAAATCGTATCGCGGCCTAAATAGCCTTTAATATAGTTAGGCGATATATTTTGAATTACGTATTGAATATGCAAACTATCTGCCAGTGTAATGTGAGCAAGTTCGCCGGTACTATCTGTATGCGCTACTATAGTTTGTGTATAGGTGTTAAACTTGCTGCCATCTTTACCGGTAAGGTTTATTGAATAGCCAGCTACATCGTATACACGGTTAATAGTTACTGTTTGCCCGGGTAAAGCTGCCGGTATATTGGTAACAGCAGTTAAGGGGTGGCCGGCTTTATCGTAAGCTCCTTCCAGTACGTATGTAATTTGTAGTGGTTGTTGTATCGAACTGGTCATAAACACGTGCAACTGTCCTTCCCGCGCATCTATATAGGTTAACCTTCGGTCGCCTATTTGTTGTGTTATTTCCTGAGTAGAGCGTAGTATATCCTGCGATGGGAAACGCGCAATTGCGTCCGAAGCGCGCATATTCACTACTTCAATGTAAAGTTTTATATAGTCAGATAGGTGGATAGGAACCGAATTAGGCGAACTGCCCGGCGAGCTGAAATTAACTAATTTAAGCTTCATGTTCGATTCGATTGTTTTACCAGATATATCAACTACGTAATAAACAGAATCCTGCACACCTATGTACGGTATTGTAACCGATGCAATAAGTGTGTTGTTGCTGTTGTTTCTCACTTCAAGTGTTACATCGGTAATTGGTACAGGGAAATAATTATTTACATACACCCGCACTTGCCCGCGCGAAAGTGTAGCTTCTTGAAAATATAGAGAACCATCAAAATTGAATATATCTGAGCTATAGCCGGGTATGGCCGGAATCACCATCGATTGGCCATCGTGGTTTATAATGTCGTTACCGGCAGCTTGTATAAAAGGGTTGCTATTGGCCGACATGCTTTGGGCTATCATTCCCATGGTTAGGTTGTAGGGTATTATTATGTTTGGCAAGCTCAACGAATCCAGTGTGAATTTTTGGCCCAGCGATGTGTCGGGTATATTAACTACCTGGTCGGCAAGGTTAAACGAATACAGGGTTTGGTTGTATGCCAATGTTAACGACTGGTCGGGGTTGGTTTTAACCGCCGAGTCTTTAACCAGGTTTTGCAAGGTTAGGTTGCTGGTAGCAATTGGCACCAACATTTCAGTATCCCAATTGGTAGCTGCATCTTTTTTGCAAGATGAAATTAAAAAGCTTAATAAAATAAATAGGCTAATAATGCCCGTTATCTTCTTTGTCATAAATCCATTGTTCTGGTTGCGCAAGATAACAGAAGTAGCGTCATTTTTTTACACGTACTGTCAATTATTATAAATTTGACTTTTAACACGTTACAATGCCCCATTTTGTTCTGGCTATTATTTATATACTGTTTGCAGCTGCCTGCTTTGCTATGGCTTGTGTGCAATATCGTGGGCAAAAATACAATACAGCGGCTGTATTGCTGGCTATAGGTGGTACTGCACTGCGTGTTTTTATGGCCAGCGACCTATACCTGCACGAGTGGGATGAACGCTATCACGCTTTGGTTGCCAAAAACCTGGCGGACGGTAATTGGCTACAACCCAAACTTTATAGCCAGGCATTGCTACCCTACGATATTACACAGTGGAGTAGTAACTATATATGGGTACACAAACAACCATTACCCTTATGGTTTATGGCCGTATCCATCAAATTGTTTGGTGCCAGCGAGCTTGCAGCGAGGTTACCTTCGGTGTTGATATCGGGCTTTGGCGTTTATATTACATGGCTTATAGGTAAAAAGCTATTCAGCCATCAGGTTGGCTTTTTGGCTGCATTTTTTAGCGCCGTAAACGGTATGGTGCTCGATATTACTTCCGGCCGTTCGGCTACCGATCATATCGATATCTTTTTTATGTTTTTTGTGCAACTGGCGGTATTTTTTGCCATAACAAGCCGCAACCACAAAAATTTGCTGCCCGAAATTTTAACCGGGTTATGCATTGGGCTTGCTGTGCTTTGTAAATGGTTGCCAGCTTATATAGTGGTACCGGTATGGTTTATTCTAAACTACCAAAGCAAATCTGTATTTCAATTGCTTGCAGGTGCGGTTGTAATTGTGGTGGTTTCTGTAGCAGTGTTTTTGCCCTGGCAGCTGTATATGTACGCGCACTACCCCAACGAGTACGCCAACGAAATGCTGCATAATTACCGGCACATAACCGAGGCGCTGGATAACCAAACCGGCGGTGTTTTTTATTTTTTTGGTAAGCTGCATATTAATCTTAACGAACTTTTCTGGCCTGCGTTTGTATGGTTTTGCTATATGCTGTATAAGCGCAATATGGTTACAGAGCGCCTTGCCCTTTTGGTTTGGATGTTGGTGCCATTTGTTTTTTTTACAGTGGCTAAAACCAAAATGCCGGGCTATTTGCTGTTTACTTTTCCGGCGCTGTTTGTAATGTTGGCCGACTTTGCCATTTATTTATTGCAACCCGTAGAAAACAAACGACGAATGCAGTTTCAGCATCTTTTGTTTACCACAATAATAATATTG
>JBJOOW010000010.1:0-4941 GCA_046051095.1 Bacteroidota bacterium
CGGCAAAAGCGAAAACGCCGACTTTTCTACCATTACCGATGCTACCAATGCACTTAAATGTGGTGGTGTTTCGGGTCCGGTTACCTTTTTATTAGAAGATGGCACCTACAACGAGCGTGTAGTACTATCATCTATACCTGGTGCTTCGGCGTTTAACAACGTTACCTTCGAATCTAAATCGGGTAACAATGCGGAAGCTATCATCAGCTATGGCAGCGGCGATGCTACTGTAATTATGAACGGTGTAGCTTATGTATCTTTCGAAAATCTTACTATAGACCACAAAACTGCTACCTACGGTAACTGCCTGCGTGTAGACGGTAAATCGAACAACCTTAACTTTAAAGGTGTAGTATTTGAAGGTGTAGAAGTTAACCGTGCCGGCAGCAACAGCGCCGTGGTTTACTTTAGCTCTACCGCTCCTAAAACCGATATTAATATTGAAGACTGCGAAATAAACAACGGTAGCACCGGTTTGGTTAAAGGCGGCGCTAATGGCGAAAATCTGGATACCAAAACATCTATTACCGGTACGCTGTTTTTTAACCAGTACGAAAGTGGCTTGGCCCTTACCAACGAAGATGCTCCGGTTATTACCAACAACGTAGTTAGTACACTATCTACCCAAACTGGTTTCCGTGCCATTAACCTGGATAACGTAGCCAACAACGTAATAGTAAGCAACAACATAGTAAACGCTGCCAATGGTTCGTACGGCCTTGCCATGAACAACTGCAGCGCACAAGGCACCAACCTTGGCCAGATAAACAACAACAGTATTGCTGTAGGTGGCACCAGCGAAAGCTACGGCATCTATCTATCGGGCACTACCGATAACCAGGTGCTTAACTTTAACCGTGTTAAGCTTACTATCAATGGTCAGCAAAGCGCCACACAGGCGTACTACCGCAACGCAGGTACAGGCAACAACGTAAACCTGATGAACAACATATTTTACGATTTAAACTCAGGCGGTTACACCATTATAGGCAACACGTATAAAGATTTCTTTAACCAGTTACCGGGCCAAAGCAACCCATCACTTTCAGTTTCATCTAACGGGTTAATGATTGAGAAAGTTACCCCAATAAAATAACAGTACTTTACAGGTTACACTAAACACGGCCCCGGTTGATAAATCGGGGCCGTGTCGTTTTTAATATTTGTATTTTCAATTTTGTGCGGAGTAGGTTTTAGAGTAATGCGGCGCAGGTAACCCCTTTAAATCAACAACCCTTGAGAAGCCAATCGCAAATACCGGAAAGTGCAACCATAGAGCAGCTAAAAGGCATGCTGCGCGAAAGCGAAAACCGGTTTAACCTGCTGGCAGATGCATCGCCCATAATGATATGGATGACCGATGAAAGCAACCAGTGCTATTACTTCAATAAATCGTGGACAGACTTTACCGGCCGCCCTGCCATGCAGGAAATAGGCCAGGGCTGGCTTACCAATGTACACCCCGATGATTTAAAGTTGTTTAGCCCGCTGGAGGGAAAACTACAACACCACGAGAAATACACTTTTGAATACCGGTTGCGCCGCCACGATGGCCTGTACCGTATTATACACGAAATAGGCAACCCGCGCTTTTTACCCGATGGTACCTTTGCCGGCTATATTGGTAGCTGCATAGATGTTACCGAAGCAAAAGAAACACAGGCCAAGCTGGCCGAACAGACCAAAGAGTTAATGCGCTCTAACGAAGAATTGGAACAATTTGCCTATGTGGCCTCGCACGATTTGCAGGAGCCGCTGCGTATGGTACTAAGCTACGTACAACTGATACAGAAAAACATAGAGCAGGGTAATAATGGCCGTGTAAACGAGTTTATAAACTTTGCCATAGATGGTACAGCCCGTATGCAGGCACTTATAAACGACCTGTTGCAGTTTTCGCGTATTACGCGTAAAGGCAACCCTTTTACGGTAGTTGATATGAACGAAGTGCTTAAAATTTCTTTATCGCACCTTACAGCACGCATAAGCGAAAACGGAGCAAACGTTAGCTACCCCAACAACCTGCCGGTACTAAAAGGCGACCAGATGCAGTTAATACGCCTGGTGCAAAACCTTATTGATAACGCCATTAAATTTAAAGCACCTAACAGACAACCAGATATTAGAATTTCCGTAATAGAAAAAGAGGCGGAATATGTGTTTGGTATTAGCGATAACGGAATAGGTATAGAAGATAAGTTCTACAATCGTATATTTGTTATATTTCAAAGGCTGCATAACCGCGCCGAATATGAAGGAACCGGTATTGGGCTGGCAGTTTGTAAAAAAATTGTTGAGCGCCACGGCGGCGAAATATGGGTTAAGTCGGAGAAAGATGCAGGCAGTACGTTTTATTTTTCTTTAAAAAAATAACCAGTTAGTTACATATGGATTTTTTAAAAAACAATAAGCAAAAACCAAGGGTGTTGCTGGTAGAAGATAACCCCGGGGATATACGCTTAACACAGGAAGCACTAAAGGAAAGCCAGATGGATATTCATCTGGATGTAGTATCGGACGGCGAGCAGGCCATTGAGTTTTTGATGAAACGCAACAAGTTTGCCGACAGCATACGCCCGCATATAATACTACTAGATCTTAACCTACCCAAGAAAAACGGTATTGAAGTACTGAAAGAAATAAAGGCCCACGAATCGCTGCGCAAAATACCGGTAATAGTACTTACCACCAGCGATGCCGACCATGATATTTCTAAAGCCTATTCGCTAAACGCTAACTGCTATATACTTAAGCCGGTAGATTTTGATGACTTTGCCAAGGTAATACGCCTGATAGAAGTATACTGGTTTAACACCGTACAACTACCACACGAATAACCACCTATATGACAGCACAGGAACTGAAAGTATTACTGATTGAAGACAACCCGGGCGATGCATTTCTGATGAAATTCTACCTGGGCGAATCCTCCTCGCCGGTATTTCATGTATCGCATGCCGAAACAGTAAAGGCTGCACTTGAGTTGCTGAGCGAAAACACATTTGATATTATTTTAAGCGATATGAACCTGCCCGATAGTTTCGGGGTAGATACTATCAAATCTATATTATCTAACTACCCGGGCAACCTGGTTATAGTACTTACCGGACTTACCGATGAAGAGGTGGGACTGGAAACTGTACGCTATGGCGCCCAGGACTTTTTAACCAAAGGCAAGTTTGATAGCAAGGTGCTTATATCATCGGTAATGTTTGCCTTTGAACGCTTTAAGCTAAACAAACAGATAGACAGCTTTACCAAAAGGCTGGACGAGGAAAACTCGCGGCTGGATAGTGTACAACGACTACTGAACGTGGGCTACCTGGAGTATGACATAAAAACACAACAGGTTTTCCGCTCAGATTACCTGCTTAAAATGACCGGCCAGGGGGCAGAGCGTAAAAACGAAAGCCTGGATATTGCTATAACCCATGCCGAAGATACTGCGGCTATGCAGGCTGCTGTAAAGCAGGCACTGGAACAAGGCGGCACCGGAGAATTTACTTATACCCGTAAAGAAAACGGCAAAAACTATCGCCTGCGTTACGAAACCAAAGACGGTAAAATTTGTGCTGTAATACAAGAGGCTTAACTGTCGGTTAATGATACAAAATACAAAGGCAGACCTTGCGGTCTGCCTTTATTATTTACATAAGAAGCATTAATAACAACAGGCATTAAATATAATTTAAGAGGGCCGGTAAAATATACCGGCCCTCTTAAACAGATTAAAGCAAAAATGGTTTTACATACGTGTAATAATCATACGCGAGTCGCCAAATTGCCAGGTATCATCCGAATCGAATCGCTCGATAAGTGCACTAAAGTTGATAGTACCATCGCAGGTAGCCTGATAATACCATATATGTGTGTAAGTATACCAGTTGTTATGATCCTGATAAGGTGTTGTTGTAACCTGTGGATTATTTACCGTACCACTGGCACAGCCGCTATAATTAAGCGTAAGGCGCCAGCGGTCGTTTCCACTACCATTGGTATTGCGTATATCTGGTATAAAAGTAATCATGTACGATTCGCCCGTTTTTACATCAACATTATTGCTGGTATGCATGGTTACAACGCCTGTAGAATATGTTGCTGATGCACCGGTACGGGTGTTAATTTGCGCAGCTGTTTGTATGCTGCTCCATGCCTTGGTGGCAGAGTTATCGGTTTTGCGCACATACACTCGCTGGTCGAAAAAGCTACCGGCAAACTGCATAGCGTAGTTATTGGCGCTGTTACTGTGCCGTATATCCAGCAAGTGCTGCCAACTTGATGCGCCAGCATAATAATTGCTTGGGTTACTTGTTTCGTAAAAACCGCTACGTGTGCTTTGCTGGCCGGCGTTGTCGCGGGTTTCGGTACGGGTTTGCCCATTACCCCAGTAAACTATACCATCGGCATATATGTTACCTGTGCTGTATAAATTATCGTTTACGGTTACATCGCCGCCGTCGTTTAATATGCCGCCGCGCGCTATCAGGCTGCTTTGTACATATACGTTACCCGAGGTAAAATGTGTGTAGGTGGGTGGAGATAACTGAATAATGTTTCCATCATCGGTAATATTGCTATTGCCTGCGGTAGTACCCGACGTAAATTTAATTACCCTGTTAACGGTGCCGGAAATGCTCGATGCATCGGTAATGCCGTAACCGGCCAGTGTGGTAGGGCGATTGGTTACTTTACTCCAGTTTACATCGTTAACCTTGGCATCGGTAATTGCACCGTTGGCTATATCGGCGTTAACTGCCTGGCCTATACTAAGCACGCCATTGGTACCGGTAGTACGCACCAATCCGTTGGTATTTAAACCGCTTAAAGTAATAGTACCACTACTGGTAATACCGGTAGCAGCTGCTATGGCACCAGCGCTGTTTACCTGAAACAAATCGCCATTGCCTACTGTAAGCATGGCTACAGGGGTAGCATCGTCTA
>JBJOOW010000011.1:0-5200 GCA_046051095.1 Bacteroidota bacterium
ATATGGTTTGTACAGTTTCCAATTCGGGGTGCTGGCGCTCGGGTATTACAGTAATACCTGCCGGCTTATTGGCTATAACAATGTGCTCATCGCTGTAAATTACGTTTACCGGCTCTCTCATTCTATCTGTTACAGTTGGCAAAGTAATCTACACCACCTTTGGTAAGGTTAATAGCCAGGTTCTCACCGTTCAGGTAACCCGAACCTGTTACATTACCGGTAAAGTTACCGGTAGCGTTTTGCGAGTATATCTCAAACCGGTTGGGGCCGGTAATGGTACCAATCATGGTAAAATTATCATCGTTAAAATTGGTGATTACTATCTGTGGCACTATGGCGCCGGCAGTAATAAACAGCGCGTGTTGTTTGCTGCCTCCTCCATTAGCGGTAGTGGTGGCGTTCCATGCTCGTATAAACTTATTGCGCGAAGGTATGTTACAGTTATTTCCTTCGTATCCCTGCGGACAAAGCGAATCGCAGTAAAGCCCGCCCCAGCGGTCGGGGCATTTACACGTACCGCCCGATACACATTCGCCGCCATTAACGCAGGTAACGTCTTTGCAACCCGGCTTACATCCAGATAGAATGGCCAAGCCCGTAATAAACACTAAAGACCAGAAAACTATGAATTTCATCAGTGCGCTAATGTATCAAACTGTACGCAAATATTTTACCTTCGGCACACACTAATAATCACCACTTTATTCATGCGTTGGGGGGGCTTGCTATTTGTAGTACTGTTACTGCCGCTATGGGTTAATGCCCAGCAGTTAACATCTACCGTAAAAGGCAAGGTAACCGATAAGGATACGAAACAACCCTTGTTTGGCGTAAATGTACTGCTGGTAAACTCTAACCCGCCCCGAGGTGCTACTACCGATGTAGACGGTAACTTTAATATACCCAATGTGCCGGTGGGCCGGCAATCGTTTAAGTTTACCTATATAGGTTATGATGAAGTATCGGCTAACGAGGTATTGGTTATCTCCTCTAAGGATCTTACCCTGAACATAGAGATGCAGGAAAAGATAACCAATATGAAGGAGGTAGAGGTGGTAGCGCAAAAAGATAAGGGCAGAGCCAACAACGATTTTGCTACTGTTAGCGCCCGTACCTTCTCTGCCGAAGAGATGAACCGCTATGCCGGTACACAAAACGACCCTGCCCGTATGGCACAGAGTTTTGCAGGGGTAGTTACGGCCAACGACGAAAACAACCAGATTGTAGTGCGTGGCAACTCGCCACGGGGGCTTTTATGGCGGTTAGAAGGGCTGGAAATACCCAACCCCAACCACTTTGCCGGCAGCGAAGGCTCAACCGGTGGCGGGGTTAGTATCCTGTCGTCGAACATGATTACCAATACCGATTTTTTTTCGGGGGCTTTTGCGGCTGAGTATGGTAATGCACTAAGCGGTGTGTTTGATGTAAACCTGCGCAAGGGCAACAGCGAGCGTTGGGAGTTTGCCCTTAAAGCCGGCGTACTGGGTGCCGAAGCAGCTATTGAGGGGCCGTTTAGCAAAAAGTATAAAGGCTCGTACCTGGTTAACTACCGCTACTCTACGCTGGAGTTGTTTTCGTTAATGGGCTTTCAGATAGGTGGTAGTGTTACACCAAAGTATCAGGACCTTTGCTTTAACTTTTACTTTCCGGCGGGTAAGGCTGGTAGTTTTACGTTTTACGGGTTGGGGGGCATCAGCTCGCTGGGCAACACCGTTGTTAAAGATACAGCCAAATGGAAAACCGCCAGCGATAAAAGCGAGTTTGCCCAAAAGCAAATGGTGGGCGTAACAGGTGTTACACATTTGTTTCCACTTAAAGATAATAAGACCTACATAAAAACTGCCATCAGCTACAGCTATACCGATAACGGCAGCAGCGACGATACGGTAGATTACAACTTTAACCGCTTTGAAACCGGTAATGAGAAGTTTATTTATAAAACACTGCGCGCCACTACTATGGTTAACACCAAAATAGATACGCGTAACATTGTAAGGTTGGGCGTAGTTTACAGCAATATAGATTTTAAACTTTTTAGTGAGCGGTACTCGTACCTTAGCCAGCGGGTAGAGGGGCTGGTAAACCAAACCGGCAACACGCATATGCTACAAGGCTATGCCCAATGGAAACACCGGTTTAACGAGCGCTTTCAGCTAAACAGCGGCATGCACTTTTTATTCTCGTTTATTAATAACAAGTTTTATGCCGAGCCCCGCCTGAGTGCCGAGTACAGGATTACCGAAAAACAGGCTATTAGTTTAGGTACCGGCTTGCATAGCCGGATAGATGCCATGTCTACCTACGTATCGTATACAGCCGGTTTAAACGGGGGCAACCGCAATCTCGATTTTTCGCGCGCCTTACATGCAGTGGCCGGTTACAACTTTAGCTTTTATAAAGATTTCCGCCTTAAAACCGAGGTGTATTTTCAGTACCTGTTTAATGTGCCCATTGGCGCCGATAGCAACGGCCGAACATTCTCTATACTAAACTACGACGATGGTTTTGTAAACATACCCCTTAAAAGCAAGGGCACCGGTTACAATTATGGTTTAGAGCTAACGGTAGAGAAATTCTTTTCGCACAACTACTTTTTTATGTTCACTACCTCGCTGTTTAACTCGCGTTACCGCGCGGCCGATGGGGTATGGCGCAGCACCGCCTATAACGTAAACTATGTACTAAACGTGCTGGGTGGTAAGGAGTTTGTAGTAGGCAAAAAGAAAAACAACATTATTGGCATTAATGCCAAAATTATATGGCGCGGTGGCAATAAGGTTACACCGGTAGATCTACAGAAATCTATTGCTGCCAACCAAACGGTTTACCAAACCGATAAAGCCTTTAGCGAAAAACTACCCGACTATTTCCGTATAGATTTTGGCGTTAGTTTCCGCCGAAACAAAAAGAAATACAGTTGGATGCTGTCGTTTGATGCACAGAACATAATTAACCGCAACAATGTGGCCGCACGCATTTACAACCCGGAAACTCAAATGATAGAAACAAAAACTAATCTTGGCATAGTACCGGTTTTTAGTTGGAAAGTTGAGTTTGGATTATAATTTTGCTTTATGAAAAAAATAGAGAAAGTATTACTACTTTCTGTACTTCTATTTGGCATTTGGTATTCATTGTTTCATAATCTGGGTAAGCTTACTTACCGTATTTGGGACGAATCGCGGCTGGCAATAAGTGCCTACGAAATGACAAAATCGGGCGATGCTATTGTTGTAACAGTAAAAGGCGAACCCGACATGTGGAGCACCAAACCTCCGCTCATGATTTGGGCTCAGGCAATATGCATTAAACTACATGGCATTAACGAGTTTTCAACGCGTTTCCCTTCTGCGCTTAGTGCCGCAATAACATGCATAGGCATATTTATTTTCATTATATACCTAACAGGTAACTGGTGGGCAGCTTTAGCCGCAGCACTTGTAATTTGCACAGCACAAGGTTATATAGCATACCATGGTTGCAGATATGGGGAATATGATGCTATGCTTGCATTATTTACGTTCCTGTATATGGCATTTTTCTTCCTCTATGTAGAATCTCCTGTTCCGGGCAAAAAAAACCTGTACCTGGTAGCTTTCTTTATTAGTATGGCGTTAGCTGTATTAACTAAAAGCATTGCCGGGTTACTATTTACACCGGCTATGGGGCTGTACCTTATACTCAATAAACAACTAATATCTACTCTTAAAAACAAATACTTCTATTTAGGAATGGCTGGCTTTTTATTGGTTGTATTAGGGTATTATTTATTACGCGAACAGAGTAACCCCGGCTACATACAGGCTGTTTTCGAAAATGAGTTAGGTGGCAGGTTTAACAAAGTTAATGAAGGCCACTATGGCCCGTTTGAATACTATTTCCATAACCTGCGCTGGGAACGATTTACAAATTGGCATTGGCTGCTTATAGCAGGCATACCTGTTACGCTGTTACAAAAAAACTATCGCATACAAAAGGCTGCTGCTTATTGCTTCCTATCGGCATTAACATTTTTACTGGTTATCTCATCCAGCGAATCTAAACTATGGTGGTACGATATACCGGCCTATCCGCTATTTGCAATAATTATAGGCCTTACACTTCACCGTATGGCCGAAATAATCAGCGAAGTGGTACCGGTAATTAATAATAAAGTCACCAATATAGCATTATGTGCATTTGCGTTGGCACAACCGGTATATGAGGCAAACCAACTTTTGAAATATTCGGCAGACGATCTTAATGCAGACAATTTTTATTCGCTATCATATTTTCTCCGCGATGCGGCCTACCATCAAAAACATTTTGATAACGCTACTTATGTATATCAGGATTATGCTTTGCAATGGTTGCTTTATATACACAGGCTAAATGAGCAGGGGAATAAAATAAAAACGGTTGTGCTTAATTCTAAACCCAGGTTGTCTGCCGGCCAACAAATTATATGTAACCAACCCGATGTAGCAGCATACATAGAACAAAATTACAACTACGATACTAAAGAAACATTTTACAATGTTTCTGTTTACACAATAATAAGCCCTAAAATCAACACCTAAATGTTGCCAGCCATTTCATTTGTAGCCCCCCTTTATAATGAACAGGAGAGTTTTCCGCTTCTTGTAAGCCGCCTAAGCAAGCTAATGGATGAAAGTGCTATACCTATGGAAGTAGTACTTGTTGATGATGGATCAACCGATAATACGGCTGTACTAATGCAGATGCAGGCACTTACTGATGCACGCTATCATTGCGTTTTTCTATCAAGAAACCACGGCCACCAATTGGCATTTACAGCAGGTATTTCGTTTGCAAGGGGAACCGAAGCTATTATGTGTATAGACGGAGACCTGCAGGACCCGCCCGAGCTATTGGGGGAATTTTATAATAAACTTAAAGAAGGCTACGATGTAGTATACGCTATTCGTAAAAACCGGAAAGAATCTATCTTTAAAAGGCTGGCATACCACTTTTACTACCGCATGGTTAAGCGCATATCAAACATTGACATGAACCTGGACAGCGGAGATTTTGCTTTGATAAGCAGAAAAGTAGTAAACATTATGAACCAGATGCCCGAGGAGAGCCGCTACCTGAGGGGAATGCGATCGTGGATAGGTTTTAAACAAATTGGCATTGCATACGACAGGCCCGAAAGGGTAGCCGGCGAAACCAAGTATACATTCAAAATGCTTTTCAG
>JBJOOW010000012.1:0-3373 GCA_046051095.1 Bacteroidota bacterium
TATTAACATTGACATTTGCAAAACGCTGACAGCCAGTCATTTGCGCATCGAGGGTATTAACATCGTTTTAAAAACAGCTAAAAAACGGGTCCTGCCGGTAACTAAAACAGATCGGACGCTCTACTCAAACTCTAACAGCACCTGGTTCTTTTCTACGGCGTTGCGCAGGCTTACGTTTACCTTTTTAACCTTGCCATCGCGCGGAGATTTGATAACGTTCTCCATTTTCATAGCCTCTAGTATAAGCAGGGTGTCGCCTTTTTTTACTTCATCGCCGGGGTTAACCGATACGTTGATGATAAGGCCCGGCATAGGCGCTTTAATAAACTGCACCGCCGATGATGACTTAACGCTGATGCCAAGTTGCTGCAGCAGCAGGTCGTTTTTATCTTTTATGCTTACCTCGTAGTCGGTACCGTTTACATTCAGCACCATGGTTTTCTCCTCGGGGTTATAGCTTACCAGGGTAGCGTTATAGCCCTTGTTATCTTTTATAATATGGAAGGTGTTGTCGCGCACTTCTATCAGGTCCCAGTCTATACGGGTGCCGTTCAGGTTTTTGCCGTCTACTGTAAATTCCTGCTTGCCGTTTATAGTTGCCTTTATCATAGTAGGTTAATAGTGTACAAGTATACAGCCTTATAGCCAGTTGTGGTACAAAAACAGCGGTTTTATTGGCAAACAGATAACATAGCAGCTTTTAAGCAGATAAATACATAATTGGGGCAGTAGCCCCTGTTTATTTGCTTAAACATTTTCATCTTCGCGCCGCCATGAATAAATCGGTACGGGCACATATATTTTTATTGATAGTTAACCTGTTTTACGGGGCGGGCTTTACCGTTAGCAAAATGGTAATGCCCGAGTTTATAAAGCCGTTTGGGTTTATACTCATCCGCGTATCTATTACCACTACCCTGTTTTTTATACTGCACTGGTTTTGGCTTAAAGAGAAAGTAGAGAAAAAAGATTTTCCGCTGCTTATAGCCTGTGGGTTGTTTGGCGTGGTAATAAACCAGGAGATGTTTTTTAAGGGGCTAAGTATTACCACTCCTATCAATGCTGCACTTATTATGATAATGACACCCATACTGGTGTTTGTTATCTCGTTTTTTTTAGCCCACGAAAAAGCCACCTGGCAAAAAATTGCCGGGTTGGTTATAGGCCTTAGCGGCGCACTGGTAATACTGGCCGGCAAAGGTTTTAACTTTAGCAGCGCCACCCTGCTGGGCGATTTGTTTATTCTTATCAATGCGGCATCGTATGCGGTTTACCTGGTAATGGTACGCCCGCTAATGAAAAAATACCATCCGCTTACAGTTATTAAATGGGTTTTCTTTTTTGGGCTTATACCGGTTACCCTGTTTGGCTACCAGCAACTGGGGCAAATACAATGGAGCACCTTTACCACCCAAACCTGGCTGGCTACGGCCTTTGTGGTAGTGTGCACTACGTTTTTTGCCTACCTGCTTAATATGCTGGCCCTGCGCGAGGTGCATAGCAGCGTGGTGGGAGCCTACATTTACCTGCAGCCTATAATTGCTACCATTATTTCTATATCGCTGGGTAAAGATGCCATTACGTTCGAGAAGGTGCTATCGGCGGTGCTAATATTCAGCGGGGTGTATCTGGTATCGTTTGCCGGTGGGGTTAAAATGTTTAACCGGCCCGATAAAGAACCCGATAGCGACGATATGATACTGGAGTAGCTTTTTGCTATTGCCTATTGTCTATTGTCTGTTAACTTAGCCCCATGCTAAAATCGATGACGGGCTTTGGTAAAGCCAGCGGCCAAATAGACGAACGCACGGTTAATGTTGAGATAAAATCGCTCAACAGCCAGAAAGGCCTTGACCTTAGCATAAAGCTGCCCAGCAAATACCGCGAATACGAATATGCCTTGCGCAATAAAGCCAACAGCACCCTGCAACGCGGCAAAATAGATATTTACATTACGCTGGAGAACAACACCGCTGCCAGCGAGCTATCGCTGAATAAGGAACTTATTAAATCGTACTTTGAAGAGTTTAAAGCTATAGCCAACGAAGTAGGCGCCAGC
Organism: Bacteroidota bacterium; assembly: GCA_046051095.1. GTDB lineage: Bacteria > Bacteroidota > Bacteroidia > Chitinophagales > LD1 > Bog-950. The sequence goes on from JBJOOW010000012.1 coordinate 2,060, forward strand.
ACCGATAACCTGCTGCCTACTATTATGAAAATGCCCGACGTAATTGGCGAAAGCCACGAAGAGGCCAGCGAAGATGAACTTAAACGTATAGAGGAAATACTGTCTAAAGCCATTGCCGAAGTTGAATCGTTTCGCGTTACCGAAGGTAAATCGTTGCTTACAGAGCTTACACTGCGCATTGGTAATATAGAGAAGCTATCGGACGAACTTAAAAACGAAGATAAGCGCCGCGTAACCGAAATACGCGAACGCTTAAAAAACAACCTTGATAATTTTATACCTAAAGATAAAATTGATGCTAACCGGTTTGAGCAAGAGGTAATTTACTACATAGAGAAGCTGGATATTACAGAAGAACTTACCCGTTTAAAATCGCACTGCGATTACTTTAGAACCTGCCTGGCCGATAAAGAAGAACTGAAAGGCCGCAAGCTTAATTTTATAGCGCAGGAACTGGGCCGCGAGATAAACACCGTAGGCTCTAAAGCCAACGATGCCACCATGCAAAAAATAGTGGTAAACATGAAAGACGAACTGGAGAAGATAAAGGAACAGACAAACAATATTCTTTAGACCATAGATATTAGACAAGAGAATTAAGACAATATAAAAATACCATGAGCGGACATTCATTTACACGAGTACTTGTACCACCTAAAAAACTGGTAGTAATTACAGCGCCAAGCGGTGCAGGCAAATCGACCATTGTACGTAAAGTACTGCAGCACCACCCCGATTTATCATTCTCTACATCGTGCACTACCCGCGATAAACGCAGCGGAGAACAGGATGGCGACCACTACCACTTTGTATCGGTAGATGAGTTTAAACGCCGCGTAGCTGCCGGCGAGTTTGTAGAGTATGAAGAAGTATACCCCGGCAAATTTTACGGCACACTTAAAGCCGAAGTAGAAAAAATATGGAACAAGCGTAAAGTGGTGCTGTTTGATATTGACGTTAAAGGCGCCCTAAACCTTAAGAAACAATATGGCGATGATTGTATTACTATTTTCATAGCGCCGCCTTCTAAAGAATCGTTGGTTAACCGCCTTAAAGGCCGCGGTACCGAAAACGATAAAAGCCTGAAAGCCCGAATTAAACGCAGCGAAGAAGAACTGGGCTACGCCGATAAATTTGACAAAGTAGTTGTAAACCACGACTTTGATACGGCTTACATGCGCGTTAAAAACCACATTACCAATTTTTTAAAACCGCAAACCGTACACGTACACTAGTAACCGGTACCCGGGTATATACTAAAGCCACCCTGCAACAAAATTGTTAATTGCAGGGTGGCTTTTGCTTTTTACAAAA
>JBJOOW010000013.1:0-11509 GCA_046051095.1 Bacteroidota bacterium
TTTAAGCGCTATCTCAACTGCTTGTTCTACGGTTAATAAATCCTGTGCCTGCATTGTGGTGGCACTAACCAGTAACAATATAACAGTCGCCGTAGTAGCTTTTTTACTTCTGAAAAAACTGCCTATCCATTTTACAAATGCCGGTATTAGTATGTACATAGATGGGATAACAAACAACGTAAGTATTAGCGAAAACATTAAGCCACCTATTACCACTATACCCAGCGATACACGGCTTTGCGCACCCGAACCCAGCGCCAGTGCAATAGGTAATGCACCCAGCGCGGTAGCAAGGCTGGTCATTAATATGGGCCGTAAGCGCAATGCTGCAGCATCTATTACTGCCGATAGGCGGTCTTCGCCGGCTTCTACTTTCTGGTTGGCAAACTCTACTATTAATATACCGTTTTTGGTTACCAGCCCTATCAGCATAATAATACCAATCTGCGAGAAGATGTTAAGCGTTTGGTTAAACATCCACAGCGAAAGGAAAGCACCTGCAACCGCCAGCGGTACAGTAACCATTATAATTATCGGGTCTATAAAGCTTTCGAACTGCGCTGCAAGAATTAAGAAAATAAGCACCAGCGCCAGCATAAATGCAAACGATGTGTTTGATGAGCTTTCGGCAAAATCGCGCGATGAACCGGTTAGTGCAGTAGAGAATGTTTCATCCAGCACGCGGGCTTTAATGGCTTCCATTTCGGCTATACCATCGCCAACCGTGTAGCCTGGTGCAAGGCCGGCCGATACTGTGGCGCTTTTGTAACGCGCATAGTGGTAAAGTTGTGGCGGGCTGCTTTGCTCTTCCATCTTTACCAGGTTATCCAGCTGTATCAGTTCGCCTTTGTTGTTACGTACGTAAAACGATTTAAGGTCCAGCGGCTGGTCGCGATCACCGCGGTCAACCTGTGCAATAACCTGGTATTGTTTGCCACTCATAATAAAGTAACCCAGCCTGCCCGCGCTTAATGCAAGTTGTAGCGTGCGCGAAATATCGAGCACACTTACGCCCAGCTCGGCAGCTTTAAGGCGGTCTACAGTTATTTGTAATTCGGGTTTATTAAACTTCAGGTTAACATCTACCCCCTGAAACACTTTACTCTTGTTAGCTTCCTCTAAAAACAGTGGAAGCTTTGAGCGTAAAGAGTCGAAGTTCATGTTTTGTATTACAAACTGTACCGGTAGCGATGTACGGGCCGCAAGGCCTACCGATATGGTTTGTTCCTGTATGGCAAACAGTTTACCCTCGTTAAACTTACCCAGGTTTCGGTTTACCATGTTTACTATTTGTTGCTGCGAGCGTTTACGCTCATCGGGCTCTTTTAATGCTACACGCACAAAGCCGGTGTTAACCGCACCACTACCGGCAAAGCCGGGTGCCACTACGTTCAACACAATTTTTTTCTCGGGTATCGAATCGAGCAGAAAACGAACAACGCGGTCGGTGTAGTTTTCCATATAGTCGTAACTGGTTCCTTCCGGTGCAAGTACCTGCATACGAAAAAGGCTACGGTCTTCCAGTGGTGCCAGCTCGCTTTGCAATAACTTACTGAACAGAACTATGCCGCCGGCGCACAACAACACAATTGGTATGGCCACCCAGCGTTGGCTCATAAATGATGTAAGGGTGCCGCGGTAGCCATCGTCCATAGCGCGGTAGAAAGGCTCTGTTTTATGGTAGAACCAACCGTGAGAAGTATCGGACGAAGAAAGCAGCACGTTAAGTACCGGTGTAAGTGTAAGCGATACAAACGCCGATATAAGCACGGCACCTGCCAGTACAATACCAAACTCGCGGAAAAGGCTACCCACAAAACCCTGTAAAAACACAATTGGTAAAAACACCACCGCCAGTGTAATACTGGTAGCAATTACCGCAAAGAAAATTTCATTCGAACCTTTCTCGGCAGCCTCGCGTACAGGCATACCCTCTTCTATTTTTTTGAAAATATTCTCGGTAACCACTATACCATCATCTACCACCAAACCGGTTGCCAGTACTATAGCCAGCAGGGTAAGTATGTTTATACTAAAGCCTGCTACATACATTATAAAGAAGGCCCCGATAAGCGATACCGGTATATCTATCAGCGGACGGATAGCAATTAACCAGTTACGGAAAAACAGATAGATGATAATTACCACCAGCAAAAATGCAATAGCCAGTGTTTCGCCTACTTCTTCTACCGAGCGTTCTACAAACTTGGTAGAGTCGAGCGCTATGTTTAGCTGAATATCGGCAGGTACATCTTTTTTAATCTGGTCGTAGCGTTTGTAAAACTCTTTAGCTATCTCAATGTAATTTGACCCCGGCTGCGGAATAAGTGCCAGCGCCACCATTGGTACACCACTTTCTTTTAATACAGTCTCTTCATTCTCTGGTCCCAGTATTACTTCGGCCACATCGCGCAGGCGTATTATGCGGTTATTGTCGGCTTTTATTATCAGGTTATTAAAGTCATCTTCGGTAGCCAGGCGGCCGAATGTTTTTACGGTAAGCTCGGTACTGTTGCCGTAAATTTTACCGGCAGGTAGTTCTACGTTTTCTTTGTTAAGCGCAGTTTCTATATCAGAAAATGCCAGGTGGTAAGCCGCCAGTTGCAAAGGCTTTACCCATATACGCATGGCATATTTCTGCTCGCCCCATATTTGTACGTTACTTACACCGGGTATGGTTTGCAACTTATCAAGCAATACATTGCTGGCATAGTCGCTAATCTGTAATTTGTTTTTGGTGTTGCTTTGCACCGTCATGCTAATAATAGCATCGCTGTTGGCATCGGCTTTGGTTACAACCGGTGGGGCATCAATATCCTGTGGTAGCTGCCGTATTGCCTGCGATACTTTATCGCGTACATCGTTGGCGGCGGCTTCCAGGTTATAACCTACGTTAAACTCTACAGTAATAACGCTGCTACCCAGGTTGCTGGATGATGAAATAGTACGGATACCTTCTATACCGTTAATAGCTTTTTCAAGCGGCTCGGTAATCTGCGATTCTATTACATCGCTGTTGGCACCCGTATAGTTAGTACGTACAGTAATAGTTGGTGGATCTATACTGGGGTATTCGCGTACACCCAAAAACTTAAACCCTATTACGCCAAACAGAACAATTACAATGTTCATTACAATGGCAAACACAGGGCGTTTTAAACTTAAGCTCGATAAACTCATTTAATAGCATTTAGTACACTGAATCAATAGTTTGTAGAATAAAAAAGCATTGCGTACCACATAGTGAACATAAGGCACAATAGAATACAAGAAATGCATTTTTATCTGTTTTCGATCGAGGGGTTGAGAAAACATAGAAATACAAATTACTTATTCATCCTTCAAGGTCTCGTATAGGTTATTTATAAATGTTTTTTGTCCTTCTTTAAAAATATTAGTACAATGAAAGTTGATTAATATGCCTTTGGGCACCTGCAATTGATTCATGTAACTAATAATCTGCGCTTCATGTATCGGTACCATTTCCTGAACTGCTTTTAACTCTACTACAATGCAATCTTCAATCAGTAAATCGCAACGCAAATCTGTATCCAGCTCTTTACCTTTATAGTTTAGTTTTATTTGTTTTTCCGATACAAATCGAATTCCTCTCTGCTTCAACTCTTCTACCATGCATAGCTGATAAACCCGTTCCAGTTGCCCTGGTCCTACAATTTTATGAACTTCAATTGCCGAACCTATTATCTGAAAAGTAAGGTCATTTAGGCGTTTTATGGTCATGCTGTTGTATTAACCTTCTGTTTCCTGTTTATTGGCCTTGTATTTTTTGTATTCTATGTTTCTATGTGGTGAAAATGTATTCAGGCATTTAATCCATTACCTTAACTACTTTAACGCCACCGTTAGGTTTAACGTACAACAATGCAGTAGCAACAACAGTATCGCCGGTTTCTATGCCACTGGTAATTTGTATAGCACTTTCGTTGCGTATACCGGTTTCTACTTTTCTAAAATCGGCCTTGCCGTTATTTACTACTATTACCGATTTACTACGCGCACCCGGTATTACACATTGGGTGGGTACCATCAGGGCGTTTTCTATATTTTTTAAACCCAGGTCTATTTTGGCAAACGCCCCCGGAAACAATCTGGCATTATTGTTTTGTGCCAGCGCACGTACTTTAATCGTACGGGTGTCGGCATCAATACGCGGCTCTACAGCATAAACACGTGCTGTAAAGGTCTGGCTAAAACCATCTACCGTAAACTTTAGTATATCGCCCCGTGTAACAGCCGATGAGTATTTTTCAGGTACGGTAAAATCTACTTTCAACTGGTCTATTTGTTGCAGTGTGGCAATAGAGGTAGAAGGAGATACATAAGCACCTACACTTACATTTTTTAAACCTACCACACCGTTAAATGGCGCACGTATTTCTGTTTTGGTTATTTGGGCCTGTGTGTATTCTATATCTGCTTTTATACCTGCCACATCGGTAGTAGCTGCATCGTACTCGCTTTGGCCTACACCATTTATGGCCAGTAGTTGTTTAAGGCGTTGCGCTGTTTTTTCGGCAGTTTCCAGTTGCGCATTTAATTTTTTTAGTTGTGCCTGCAGGTCTGCATCAAACAGTTTAACCAGCAAGGTGCCTTTTGTAACAGGTGTACCTTCGGTTAGGTTAAGCTGTACAATTCTACCCGATGCATCTGCGTGTAGTTCCACCTCTTCGTTAGCCAGTAGTGTACCCGAGGCCAGTATGCCGTTCTCCAGATTTTGTGGTTTAACTACGTAGCCGGTTACGGCAACATCTTTAGGCGGGCCACCGGCAGCAGGGCCGGCCCCACCAGCCTCTTTAGGGTGCAGTACTTTATTGTAAACAATAACGCCTGCAACCAGTGCAACAAGCGCAATAATAAACCAGGCAAATTTCGACATGGGGGAAGCATTTAATTACACAATATAAACAAGCTGCTAATGTGGATAGTTGTTCAAACAAATATTGTGAAAAAAGCATAATGACCTGGTAATGTTTACGGCGCAACGCTGTAACACATTAGTTGGGGAACAATCTCTACATCATCGTTGTTATTTTGTAAATGGAACTTTAAAGCTGCTTACCACTTCGTTATTCTCATCTACTATACTAAGCTCAACATACTCATCGCGCACTATGCGTACTTTACCAAAAGCGTTTTTACTGTCTTTACCATTTAAGCCATTGCCACCTTTGTTCCATATTTTTTTCATTTTAAAGGTGCCGGTAAGGTTACCTACCAGTTTAAGGTAATGGGCCAGTTCGGTTGTTTCTACGCTAAGTCCGCTGGCATTCATTTCGGGCAGCCCGGCATTGGTGCCATCGTCCATTACGTTGTGGTGGGTGTCGCCGCTTATTACTATCAGGTTTTTCAGGTTATTATCTCTAACAAACTTCATAAAGTCTTCCCGTTCTTCCGGAAAGCCCGCCCAGTACGACGAGAACCCACTTGCTATGTGTATACCAAACCAGTTTTTATAATGCATTTTCTGTAGCTTAATACCCGCTTTAATCAGTTTATCGCAGGCTCCGTTTAGGGGGCCACCGCTTACAATAAACTTCCAATCGGCTTTACTCTCCAGCAGGCTTTTTTTCAGCCAGTCCATTTGCTGTTTGCCAAACAAGGCATAGCCGGGTGGTGGGCTGTAGCTCCAGCGGTGCTTTACACTATCATATTTAAATGCAGCTGCATTAGGTAATACTTTGTTGCTGCAACGGTCAATTACAAAAAACTCGGCATTGCCCATTTTAAACGAGTGGAATATACCGGTGCTGGTATCGGCCAGTTCGTAATGCGGAAAATACTGATCGTACCCTTTTATCACATTACGGCGCCAGCTATCCGGAAACTTAGGGTGATTAAATTCGGTTATTATTTTACCCTTTTTAAGGTACGAATGCATAAAGTTTTTATTGTAACGGCCGCCATCGCCGCCTACATAGTCGTTATCGTCGTACACATAATCAATAGGTATGTTGTACAGCATCTGTTTCATTATTTTTTCATCGTAACGGCGGCGGTAGCTAAGCGCTACGGTATCCATATTGTTGCTGTAGTCGGGCTTTATCTGGTAGTCGGGGTAGGTAAAGTCGCCGGTGTGCATCATAAAGTAAGGTTCGCTTTTGGGTATAGCGTTAAACACATTCATGTTGGCGGTTTCCTGGCAGCTACCGGTTACAAACGTATAATCGCCTTTGGCACCATCGGCAGGGAAAGTCCGGAAACTACCTTTCACCGTATCCTGTTTGCCATCTACAAAAACCAGAAACGAATACTTTGTATCGGGTGTTAACCCGGTTACCTGCAGCATTACTGTATTGTCGCGTTCGCTATTGGTGTGTGCTGTAAACGTAGTGTTATTGGTAAGCAGTATTTTAATATCGGCCGGTGAGGCTGTACGCAAATACACTTTACACGATGTGGGTGTTACTGCACCTGTTACAGGGCCATGTGTAATATACTGCGCTTGTAACCCACACAACATTGTTGTACAGGTAACAAGCAGTGCTGCAAATCGTAGTATCATTAGTATTAAAAATTATAGCGGAACTGGAATGTAAACGTACGTAAAGGTTCGGGGCGGCCCGGGCGTAGCGAGTAAAGGTGGTTGGTAAGGTTTTTTACTATAAAGCCCATCGATACATGATCGGTTACTTTTATACCGGCGCGTATATCCATAGCAAAATCGCCGTTACCGTGTTTGGCTAAGTATTTTTCAACGGCGTTGGCATCTTTAAAAATAAACAGAGCTACCGTTCTGAAGAAAGGAGGTACTTTTTCGGGTGTAGAGGCATAGTAGAATGTAGCGCCCAGATAGGCTTTCCAGTATTTTATTTCAATATCGCCGCGGAACAAATGGCGAATACGGTATGAAAGTATTTTGTCTGTTTCAGTTCCTTCTACACGTTTGCTATTATAGGTAAACAAATCGCGCAGGTACTGAGCAGTTGTGTAGTTTGTACTGTCATTTATGCTACCCTTTTTGCCGGGGAAATTGTAGGTGTAGCCGGCATTAATATTAATGCCTACAGGGCCTATATTACCACTGCTTAACACCCCTATTTCGTAACCGGCTATGCGGGCATTTTCTACGTTAAGCGCACGTGGGCCTAATACCTGCCCGGGTATTACCTCCAGCGAGTCGGCAAAAATTTTGTTGCCATTGCTGTAGTAATTGGGCCAAAATCCAACCTGGTATTCAATAAACTGTTTGTACTCCTGCCAGAAGAATGCAAAGTCGATACCCATTTTCCAATCCTTAATCTTTACACCTTGTTGTATACCAAGCTCAAGGCTCCATCCACTCTCTGTTCTAAGCGTATCGTTAGGTACAATGTTTACACCGGCCACAAAGGGCTGTGCTATATACTTTTCGGCTATACTTGGTATGCGGTAGCCCTGCCCCCACGATAAACGTACGTTAGTACTTTTGCTGGCTTGTATGTTCATGCCCGCGCGAAAAATGGGAATACCAACTTCTTTACCCAAGCCACCGCGCTTAATAGGAAAGCCAAAGTTAATGTTAGTATCTAACCCCGATATTTCGTAGCGTATACCGCCCTGCAGCGAAAGTATCTTATAGTTAAACTCGGCCTGGCCATATACTGCCCAGTTAAAGTTAAAATGCGGGCCGCTATTTACATACAGGTTACTTTGCGAGTAGCCCATATTAAACGGTACACCTACAGTAAGCACAAGCATATTGCGCATACGGTACTGGTATTGGTTATTTACAATAAGCCCGTGGCTAACAGCATTTATATCGGTGCCGTTGCCGTCGCGGAATATATTTATGTAACGGGCCTGAAAGCGGTAATTGTGGCCTTTAAGGCTGCTATAATAAAGGTGTGGGTCTATAGTAGTTTTATTGTACTCGCTGCTGGATGAAGCAGCCGGTACCAGCGATAATGAATCTAAATCTCTGGCAAGGAAAAACTGATCGGCACGTTCTATCTGAAAACTGCCATTAACACCATAGCTAAGGCCGGGGTGTTTACGGTCTATATAACGTGTTTTTATATACATGCGTAAGCGCCAGAAATCATCGCCTTGTAAATAGCTGCGGTTATAGCTAATGTTACCTCCGGCCATTAATTGCAAATCTTTAATACGGCGCTGGTGGTTTACGTTAAGCGAGCCAAAGAAAGGAGGAGCAGAATCCCACCACTTCATTCGCAGGTCTTTAGGTTTATCGCTTACGCCAAGGTTGGTTTCAATTTCTGTTCTGGGTTCTGCCTCGGTTGGCCAATCGGTAATTACGTTTACTATACCGTTAAGCGCCGACGAACCATACATTACCGATGCGGCTCCTTTTATAACCTCTACCTGCTTTACGTTTTCAAGCGGAACAAACGTGGTTTGCGATTGGCCTAAATCGGCGCTGGCAAGTTCCAGGTTATCAACCAACAGGGTTGTGCGCGCCCCTACGCCGTAGGCATACGACGAGCCTCCTCTTATTGATATCTGTCCATCCTGTACCAATACACCGGGTATTTTATTTACCACCTCGCCCATATCGTTACTGTTGGTGTTCCTTATCTGGTCTTTAGTAACAACAGCTACCGACACCGGCTCTTTTGCGGCGTTCTTTTTATACTGGCTTACCGATACCACTTCGTTTAGTTTAAACGCATCTGATACCAGGTTTATATCCAGTTTTAGTTTCTCTCCGCTACTAAGGGTTATTTTTTTCTTTTCGGTTTTATAACCTATCGAGCTAATGATAAGTTCATAGTCGCCTGCAGGTAACGATATGGTATATTTTCCTACCGCATCGGCTACAGTACCTTTGGTTTTTTCGTAGCGTATAGTGGCGCCAAAAATGGGTTCTTTAGTGTCGCTATCTCTTATAGTACCTGCTACTTCGGCATTTTGAGCAAACGAGCAAAAGGTAAAGAGCAATGTGGCAATAACAGAAAAGTAAAACTTCTTCATCAGGCTGTTTTTTAATGTTGGTTTATATTGAGCAAATGTGTGGCGGTTAAAATTTTATTTCATCGAAGGCTACGCGTTGTGTGCGAACGGTTTTACCGTTTTTGTTTTTAAGGTCGAATACCAGTGCGCGGTTAGTCCAATCGAGGTTTATAATGCCATAGTTAAGGTGGCAAAAGGCAGTACCTACGCGGTATTTATTTTTGTTGGCCAGCCACACCGAGTGTGTAAGCCCGCTGCTGGTAAAATCATAAATAGGGTATTGACCCTCTACATTGCGTTTCGATATTTCGCCGTGGTGTATATCGCCACTTAAAAAAACAACTCCGTTGGCTTTTGTTTTTTTAATTAAAGCCAGCATACGCTCGCTTTCGCAGGTAAAATTGACCCAGGCTTCCCAGCCGTTATAATCCACCAAAAACATGGTGCTGCTGCCTATCAGGCGTATATCGGCAGGCTTTTGTAATTCGCCTTCCAGCCATTTCCACTGTGCAGCGCCCAGCATGTTTTTAGTGGTATCGCCACAACGCTGATACTCTCCCCATGGTTGCGGGTGCTTTTTAAACAGCAACGAGTCACGAAAAGTACGGCAATCCAATAATATTATTTGTACACGTTTACCTTCTTCGCCATACATATACGAGGTGTATAGGCCTTCTTGCGTACGGCGCGGACTGTTGGCCGGTTCTTTAAAAAAATCGAGAAATATTTTTTTCGATTCTTCCTTTTTGGGGTACTCTTTACCTCCATCGTTTACACCAAAGTCGTGGTCATCCCAGGTGGCTATAACCGGTGCTACCTTTAGTAGTTTCTGGTAAGGCAGGCGCGATGCAAGTGTGTCGTACTTAGCCTGTAGTACCTGCATATCTTCTGTATCGCCATATATATTATCGCCCAGAAACATAAATAGCTGAGGCTGCTCCTCAGCTATTTTGTAAAATATCTTCATGTCTTTTTGCTGGTTGTTACAGCTGCCAAACGCAATTTTGGTTAGTGTTTGCGGGTTAGTGGTTTGTGCTGTAAGTGCAGTAAAGGCAAGGCAACAACAAATAGTGAACAGGTGTTTCATCTGGTAGCGGGTGTGTGTAATATTATGGTAAATCTCCTTCTTCAACTTCTAACCATGTAGCAGGGAAAATAAGATCTTTAAACCAAACCAATTCCCATTTGCCATCGTTATATTCCAGGGCCGTCATATTCTCTACCCAGTCGCCACTGTTCATATACATAACACTACCGCGTTCGGTTTGTATTTGTTTAATACAGGGCATGTGGGTGTGGCCGTTAAGTACTACATCGTATCCTTCATCTAAAGCAATTTCGGCAGCGGTAAGTTCGTAATTGCTCAACATTTTTATACCCTTTTTGGTAGCTTTTTTTACCTGTTGCGAAAACGAAGTTTTAGGCCTGCCAATAAGTTCAAGTATTACGTTAACCAGTTTGTTTATCAGTATCAGTATTTCGTAGCCGGTGGTGCCCAGTTTGGCCAGCCAACGCGAACCCTGCATTGATACATCAAAAATATCGCCGTGAAAAAACCAGTGTTTCTTTCCATCAAGCGTTAGCACTACTTTATCTTCCAGTATCAGGTTGCCAAGCTTAAGGCCCGAATAACGGCGCAGTAATTCATCGTGGTTGCCCGTAAGGCAATATACTTTTGCCCCGCCCGATATAAAGCTGAAAATACGTTCAATTACCCGTGTGTGCGAGTTAGGAAAATAATAAGAGCGGAACTGCCAGATATCTATCAAATCGCCGTTTATTACAAGTATTTCGGGGTCTATACTATTCAGGTATTTATTCAATTCTTTAGCCTTGCAGCCTATAAAGCCCAGGTGTACATCGCTTATTACAGCTACTTTTACCTTCCGTTTTACGCTGTTCATCTGGTGCTATATTGATAAATGGTTGTTAAGCTAACGTTACGCAAAATGTAACACTTAAGCAGCACTTACATATTGCTATAATACATAAGCAACAATAGGCAGTATTTCTACCGCTTGTTGCTTGTAAATAAACTTACAATTACTCTTTTATAACACCCAAATTGGTTTGGCTGGCTGCAGAAACATGGTTTATGCGGGCCAGTTCGCCATTGGGAAACTGCACATGAAAATCGGTCCAGCCGGTTGTACCAGCACGTGGGTCGGCACGGTAATAATCGGTAGATGTAATTTGTGCACCACTTTCAAAAGCATTGTTCATGTCGGTATAGTCGCCATCGCGCGCTTCGTCGGTTCCGGCATCGCTACGGGTACGTACTATATAGCCTTGTTGTACACGGTTGGTAATTTGGGTTTTGCTACCGGTAGGGTTGTTTAGTATTACAAAAGCTGCTTCGGGTGTGCCTGGGTCGCTGTATACAAACATAGCGCGGCCCTGTAACGATGGGTGGCCTGCTTTGTATACCGATTCGGCAGGGCCTTCCATTATAAACACAACTTTACCGCGTGCTTTGGCAAGTGTTGGCCAGTTGCCCGCTAATGCAGCAGCCTCCAGTGTGTTGTAGCTGCCGCGTACGTCATCGGGTGTAATTACTTTTTCCAGTGCATCGCCAAATACCGATCGTATTTCTTCATCA
>JBJOOW010000014.1:0-2508 GCA_046051095.1 Bacteroidota bacterium
GATTCGTGATGCTCTTCGAGATCTTAAGTTGGCGCATGGATGGTGTAGATTTGTTTCGCTAATAATATTTTTTGGTTAGTCTAAAAATACATTTAATGTTTTCAAAAAACAACCCCTGCGCACAAAATATTTAGTACAATTTTTGGGTTTTCTTACCATGCAATTTCTTTCCCTTTTTTTATTCAGGGGGTATTATATTAGCCCCGCTTTTTAAAAGCCTGCGTTAAAACCAAACCCCATTCACATACAATGAAAAAAAGTTTTTTACCCGTAGTATTAGCGGCTATGTTTTTTGCCGCCTGCAGCAATAACAAACCTGCCGCTACAGCCGATGCTGATTTTGAAAAACAACTACAGGAGAAATTTGTAAACGCTAAAGAGGGCGATGTGATAGAACTACCCGAGGGTACGTTTACACTTACACGCCCGCTGGTGTTAGATGGGGTTAAAAACATTACCATTAAAGGTAAGGGTAAAGATAAAACAGTACTATCGTTTAAAGGCCAGAAAGATGGCGCCGAAGGTTTGCGAATTACTGCCGATGGCGTGGTAATGGAAGACTTTGCCGTGCTGGATGCCAAAGGCGATTGCATAAAAGTACAGGATGGTACCAATATTACTTTCCGCCGCCTGCGTGTGGGCTGGACCTCGCTACACGATCCTAAAAACGGTTCGTACTCAACTTACCCGGTTGGTTGCACCAATGTGTTGATAGAAGAGTGCGATGTGTTTGGTAGCAGCGATGCCGGTGTGTATGTAGGCCAAAGCAAAAACATTATTGTACGTAAAAACAACGTACACGATAATGTAGCCGGTATAGAGATTGAAAACTGCACCGGTGCCGAAGTGTACGATAACATTTCTACCAATAACACCGGTGGTGTATTGGTGTTCGACCTGCCCGACCTGCCTAAAAAGAATGGCAGCCGCTGCCGTGTATACAACAACAAAATAATAAACAACAACGTGCCTAACTTTGGTGTAAAAGGCACTACCGTTGGCGAAATACCTGCCGGTACCGGTGTTATAGTAATGGCTACCAACCAGTGCGAGGTGTTTAATAACGAGATAAACGGCAACAACAGTGTAGGTGCTGCGGTTATCAGCTACTATGCGCTTAACAAGCCGTTTAAAGATTCGCTGTACGACCCTTACTGCGGCGGTATATTTGTACACGATAACACCATACAGCGTGGTGCCGGTGGCCTTGATAAAAGCGTTGACTTTGGTAAAATGTTTTCGGCCCTGTTTGGCGATAAAGTGCCCGACCTGGTTTACGACGGCTTTGTTAACCCGGCCTACAAAAACCCCGATGGCACTATTAAAGAAGACCAGAAAATATGTTTCCGCAACAACGGCAACATTACATTCAGCATGATGGACCTGCCTAACAAAAGCAAAGGCCGTAACGATGATATAAGCAAATTCGATTGCGCTACGCCTGCTTTTACCGAGGTAAAACTTATGCAGTAATCTGGTTGTTATAACACGGCAGATGATTATTGTCATTTACCGCAGGTACTTATGTAAATAAGAAACCTGTATTTATGTACACCTGTATTAATACTGTAATTACGATAGCATGAAAGCAATCAGATTCTCTCTCGTTTTCGTACTGCCGATGGCATTTGTATGTTATTTGGTAAGCTGTAACCTAAAGCAATCTACCAAAGTAGTGCTGGATGTTGCCGCTACGCCGTTTGCCAAATTATCTGAGTATAACTTTTTTGCCGGTGCTGTTAGCGACCTGGCACCTAACGACCGGGTTATACCTTACGACCTGATAACCCCGCTGTTTACCGATTATGCCCATAAAGCACGTTTTGTGTACATGCCCGAAGGCAAGCAGGTAGATTATGATACCGCCGAAACGTTGAACTTTCCGGTAGGGGCCTGCCTTATTAAAAACTTTTACTACCCCGATGATTTCCGCAACCCAACCGGCAAGCGCCGCATTATGGAAACCCGCCTGTTGGTGCACCGCGAAAAAGGATGGGAGGCACTGGACTATATATGGAACGATGAACAAACCGATGCTAACCTGGAAGGCGCCGGCGACATAAAAGAGATTAGCTGGGTGCACTACAATGGCCAGCAGCGCAAAGCCGATTATGTTATACCTAACAAAAACCAATGCAAAGGTTGCCACTGGCACAACGGCGAAAACATAGTGCCGATAGGCCCCAAAGTACGCAACCTTAACCGCGATTACGATTACAAAACCGGTAAAGAGAATCAGTTAGCGCATTGGGCAAAACTGGGTATACTAAAAGGCACCCCTGCCGATGCCAAAGCTATACCGGCGCTGGCCGATTGGGCCGATTCGGTACACTACAGTGTTAACGACCGTGCCCGCGCTTACCTGGAAATGAACTGCGCCCATTGCCACAACCCGCAGGGGCCAGCTTATACATCGGGCCTGCACCTTAATGTAAATAATACCAGTGCCGAAAACCTGGGTATTTGCAAAACACCGGTAGCAGCCGGTAAGGCAACCGGTAACCATTT
>JBJOOW010000015.1:0-3401 GCA_046051095.1 Bacteroidota bacterium
GACCAGATAGCAACAGATATGTATACCAACTACCATGAACTTAAAGAGCAGGTAGATGCAGCATCCTGGAAATCGTATTGCGTAAGTAAAGCAGACGCCGTAAGTGCTATTGACACAATGATAGGGCGTGGAGAGATAGAGAAAAGATAGCTGTACGCTATTATGGCTTAGCCGCCTCCGCTTCTTTGGCTTTCAGCTTATCTAACGATTTTTTGATAGCATCTTTTAATGCAGTAGCCGAAGAAGGATTGGTGTTTTCTTCTTTAGCACGGATGATAGCATAATCGCAGGCACGTTCAGCTTCTTTATAATTGTTTTGCTTATAAAGCAGGTAAGCGTAGGTAACGTTATAGGTGTATTTGTTATCGGTGTTAACGCATTTATAAGCCCACTTGGTAGCCTTCTCCAGCAGTTTAGTATCGTTAACGTTTAGAAAGTAGGTCCAGGCTATATCGTTAAGCACCGGTATGCGTTTGGCGGCATATTTTTTTACATACTGTGTTGCTGTTTTGTCGTAGCTGGTCCAGTCGTTCATATGCTCGTAGTACTGTAACGATAGGCGCTGTATCTGCTCGTCGTAGTCGGCTGCTTTATGCGTTTTAAGCAGGTTAATAGCACCTTCAAACATGCTTTTATCATCGGCGCGCGGAGCTTCTGTAACAGCCTTGGTAGCTATCATATTTATTTTCTGATTAAACGGCTGAACGCCTACCAGGTTAAGGTAGTAGTCGTGGTTTTTCATCAGGTAGCTAAGCCCCGGCGATTTAATATCTTTAGTAAGGTTGAAAATAGTGCGGGTATGTTTAGGGTCGGTTAGTTCTTTAACGGTTAGCTTATCCAGATATTCTTTAAATACAGCATCGTAGTTTTCGCCAGCCGAGTTAAGTGTACCAACATAATCGCACAGAAAATCTACATCGCGTTTACCATCGGCATATTGTTTTTTCATGCCGGTTAGTATGCCCGGTGTTGGGTCGATAGCTTTTTGGCCATTTTGTAAAAGGCCCGCCACATCAAGCCCGCCAACAATTTTATGTTTTACGTTGCCATCGCCATCTAACCATAGTAGGGTAGGGTAGGCGCGTATAGCATACTTACTTGATATAGCTACGCCTTCGTCTTTCTCCATATCAAACTTGGTGTTTACAAAGGTGCTGTTATAAAACTGGCCCACGGTAGAGTCGGGAAATACAGTAGCTGCCAAACGTTTGCAGGGGCCGCACCAACTGGTGTAGCAATCCATAAATACCAGTTTGTTCTGGGCTTTGGCCATATCCAGTATTTCCTGAAATTTTTTGTCGTGTATAAACTCAATACCCTGGGCTTTAGTAGCAAAGGTAGTACCCAGTAACAACAGGCAAACAATCGGCAATAGCTTTTTCATAGTGTAAATGTATGGCAAAAATAATCGGATTAAAATTAGTGAACCGGTAATAACGGGTTATGTAAAATGTTGTAAAAACAAGTTAATCGCGCCAGATGTTGCAAAGCTCCAGGTGTATTTCGCTACCCCAGAAAATACCGGTTGTTTTTTCGAACGACTGAGTATAGTCAGATACATAAAAAATATCCTTACCCTTTTTTTCTTTAGCAGCCAGCTCTTCTTTTTCCAGTATCCATTTAAGCTTATGGGCAACCACCTCGGCCGAATCGAATATTTTAACCTGGCCTTTGTAAAAACTGTTTATTTCGTTTTTAATAAGCGGGTAATGGGTGCAGGCTAACACTAATGCATCTATACCCTGCAGGGCGGGGTCAGATAGGTATTGCTCTATTACCGCATGGCTGATGCTGTTGTTGTAAAAGTTCTCTTCTATCATACTGGCCAGCAGCGGTGTGGCCAGCTCGGTGTATTGCAGAGATGGTTTACGGCGGTTAAATTTTTCGGGGTACACACCCGAGGCTATGGTGGTTTTGGTAGCAATAACGCCAACCTTGTTAATGGTGTTATCGGCTATTACCGCCTCTACCATAGGGTCTATTACATTAATAACGGGTACCTTGCCTTTATAGGTATCGCGCAGTACCTCGTAGGCCGCTGCCGATGCTGTGTTGCAGGCTATTACTACAGCTTTACATTGTTTTACGTGCAGTAAAAAATCGGTTATACTGGTAGCATAGCTGCGTATCAGCTCCTTCGATTTATCGCCATAGGGCACGTGTGCGGTATCGCCAAAGTAGATAATCTGCTCGGCAGGCAATAGCTTAGAAACAGCATTGGCGACCGTTAAGCCGCCAATGCCTGAATCAAATATGCCTATCGGTTGCTGATAACCGCGGTTCATGTTAGTTACTATTTAGGAGAAGTTGGTGCAGTAGTACCAGCCGGTGCAGCAGTAATACCCAGTTTTTTCATTACCAGGTCGGTAACGTCGTTCTGGCCTTCTGGAAAATAAGCAAGGCTGCCTTGTACTACGTCAAGTATATACGAGTAACCGTTTGCCAAAGCTACCTCTTTAACGGCTTTCAGATATTTGTCGTTAATAGGTTTTAGTTTATCCTGCTGAGCTTTCTGCAGTTCTTCATTCACTTTGTTTTCAAAATCCTGAATACGTTTTTGCAGGTCTTGCAGTTCCTGAATTTTAGACTCAAGGATAGCATCAGGGGTGTTTTTATCCTGGCTCATGGCCTGTAGGTCTTTTTGTTTTTTCTCGTAGTCGCCATACATACCTTCCAGTACTTTGGTGTACGAGTCTTTTTGTTTCTGTATATCGGTGCTCATTTGTTTAAACTCCGGCATGGCCTGCAGCACTTCTAACGAGTTGATGTGGCCTATTTTCTGCTGTGCGCTAACGGCTCCTATCATCAAAAACATAGCTGCGATAAATACTGATACTGTTTTTTTCATTTGGATACTTTAATACTTGGTTTAAAAATTGGTTTTATAGTGTTGTTTAGTTAATGCCCATTTTCTTTTTTACTAAGTCGGTTATATCGCCGCTGTTTTCGGGATAGTAAGCCACTATATTAGTAGAAAGATCGAAAATTAAGGTGTAGCCGTTTTCTTTTGCTACGGCGCTAACCACTTTCAGGTATTTATCGTTTAGTGGTTTCAGTAGCTTTTGCTGTAATTTTTGTACTTCGCCCTGTGCTGTGCCTTCAAATGTACTAATAGCCATTTGCAAACTGTCCAGCTCATATTTACGTTCTTCGGCTACGGCCTGCATCATGCTTTGGCCATACTCCTGAAACTCCTTACCTTTTTTCTCATACTCCTCGTACATACGTTGTAGCTGGTAAGCGTACTGTTTGCGTTTACTTTCCAGCGTAGCGTTCATTTGCTTAAACTCGGGCATAGAGTTTAAAATCTCGTCCGAATCGATATGCCCGTACTTTTGCTGGGCAAATGCACCGGTGCTTAAAAGCAACATAAAAAAGGCAAAACTTAGTTTTTTCACGCG
>JBJOOW010000016.1:0-4886 GCA_046051095.1 Bacteroidota bacterium
CTACAATCTGAAAAGCCGAACTCTTTGCCTCCGATGCCGATAATTTCATCGTCTATCTCCACGGAGGAATCAGGCATAGAGATCACAAACTGTAAATAAGCGATACCGGCGTCGTTGATACTATCTGCTATTATTTCAAGATTGTCGTTAGTGATGCCAGCCGGTTCAGCCATCACACTAAAATTATAGGGGTCGGATTCATCAATAAAATCGCCATTAGCGTCGTAATAATGAGCGACTAAAGCCACTGCGGTACTATCCAGTTCGCCCATATCTAAAGTATCTACATAATCAGCACCGTCTTCAATCATAGGGGTACAATTTGATACCTGCCCCTGGATATCTAGTACGCAGAGATTAACAGAAGCTGTACCCGAAGGCACGTCTGTGATAGTGATAATGTTTTCAAAACCGGAAGCTCCCTGAATAAAAACAGGGGCACCGGAAGTAGTAATAGAAGTAGTGATAGTGCCTGCAGTACCAAAGACAAGGATGCTGCTAAGAGAAAACAAACAGGTAGAAACGATTTTATAAAACAGATTTTTCATAATGGTAGTTTGGGGTGAAGGGGTTAATTGATTTTTTGGATAAACAGGCTGGCATATATCTCGTCTTCGCCGGAGTTGGCGGGATTGCCTGCTGAATAACTGGAAGTGCCTATAGGAAAAACTGAATAATCCAAAAACTGCTGGAGAACTACCGTGGTAACAGTGGTTACGGTAAACGTACCTTCCAAAGCTTGTGTATAGGGTTCGGTAAGTACGGCTCCGTTTAGGTTTTGCCGGTAGGCGCTTAGCTTGTTTCCTTTGCCTAGCACAAGGGTAGTGTTGGTGCTTGTATTGCGTAGGCGTAGGTTAGCAGTTGCATTTAAAATAGCATAACTGTAGGTAGTATTGTAAGGCACATTGAAAGCCCAGCCGCTTGTTGCATGGACGTAATAAGTGCCGGATTGCAGGGTAATTGTATTGCCTGTGCGCGTAATGGCCGAACCATTTAAGGATTCATTGTTGTTTAGCTGGCGGGGTGACCATGTGGAATCAGCAAGGGTGGTAATCGAGCTTACACCCGATGGTAGTCTTTCTGTAAACACAGCATAATCAGCCCAGGCACTAACTGTTACTCCGGTTGCTCCTGTCGGCCCCGTTACACCATCGGCACCTGTTGCGCCAGTAACGCCATTTAATCCCGTAGCTCCGGTTGGTCCGGTATTGCCGGTAGCACCCGTGGCTCCTGTCGCTCCGCCGCCACTTCCCGTTGGGCCGATTGCTCCGGTAGGGCCCGTAGGCCCTGTAGCTCCCCCTCCGCTACCTGTGGGCCCCGTTGCTCCTGTGGCACCAGTTGGTCCAGTAGCACCGCCACCAGCCCCTGTTGGACCGGTTACTCCTGTTACTCCGGTATTACCTGTAGCTCCTGTTGAGCCGGTATTTCCGGTAATACCAGTTGTGCCCGTGGCTCCCGTAGGGCCAGTATGACCGCTTCCACTGCCGGAACCTGAACTCTTTGCATATAGTGCGTAAGGAACACTAAGGAGTTGTTGCACGCCCATATCTGTAAAATTGTTGCCGCCCGTCGCATCTAACTCTATTTGCAGATAGTAGTTACCCAGTGCCCAGTTAATCAGGCTGAAGTTACCGGCGACTATAGTACCATTGCCGATAGCAAATGCCGATAGTCCGAATTCATTGGTGGTGTCAAGGTGGGTTTCTTGATAGACTATGTTACCGGAAATACTTCCCTGACGGATAGTCGTTCTGAAATTGACAGCTTGGTTGGCGACTATCTGCCCGCTTGCATTGCGCACTACTGCCTGGTAGTTGAAGGCTTGCGGGATTTGGGCGCATAGTTGGGTGATAAATAAAAGGCAGGCTAAACTTAGCCAAAGGGGTAAAAGGTTCTTTTTCATAAAGGTGGTTTTATACCACAGAAAAAGAGAAGGGTGCCTGAACTCACTACCTTACCTCAGACAGGTACCGCGAAGCACCCAAAAGGAATAAGAATAATAAGGAAGCACCCCGAAAGGGGCGTCCTGCATATTCTCTCCTTTTAGTTGAATTTCGCGGTTTCGTCTGAGAAGAAAATACAGCTAACGCTGTTATTTAATAAGAGGTTTAGTTACCTTTTCTTTTGTCTATAGTTTGTTTTTTGTTTCGGAAACGAATGTAGGATATCGATTTTACTTTACATAACATAAGTTTGTGCAACCAATTAACGATAACCTTGATCCTTCAAAATGGATTTATTTGATTTTCATTCCGAGCCCATTCTTCTGCCTATTGAAATTGTCAATAATCTAATATCTACCGTTGATTTATCGTTACTTAAATAATAGCGGGCCTACAAAAAACAAATATTCTCTACTCTATTTGCTAGTTGAGTAAAGTATATTTTATATACTTGATTAAAAAAAAGTATCTGAAGTTTGGTGATAGTAACAAAAAACATTTGCCAATCACTGGTATAATAACAATAAAAAAAGGCGAGTTGCCCCGCCTTAAATGTTTTCACAACGGAATAATCCTTATTGTGAATTGGTTTCAAATTGAGAAGTAAAGATAAAAATACTTTTGATATGAAAAAAATATTAGGCCTTGATTTGGGCTCGTCTTCTATTGGGTGGGCATTTATAAAAGCAGACGATAACTGGCAACCGCAGGAAATTGCCGGTATGGGTGTGCGGGTGGTGCCGCTTGGGGTAGACGAAAAAGGAGAATTTGAAACCGGTAACACTATAACCAAAAACCGAACCCGCACCCAAAAGCGCACTATGCGTAAAGGTTATGACAGATACCAAAACCGCCGTGGTGATTTACAGGCCGAATTGGAAAGGCTGGATATGATACCAGACGAAAGCCTACTCAAAAACCTTGACAGCTTAACTTTGTATGGCCTGCGCGATGCAGCATTAAAGCAGCAGATAACTTTAAAAGAACTGGGCCGGATTTTATTGCTACTAAACCAAAAACGTGGCTATAAAAGTCTGCGCGGTAGCGATACCGAAGCAGAAGGTGGTAAAAAGGTAACCGACTATGAAAAAGAGATAAATGACCGATATGCATATATAAAAAGCAGAGGAATAACCGTTGGCCAGTTCTTTAATGAACAACTACAACAAAACAAGTATGCCAGGTTAAAGCAACAGGTATTTCCGCGCCATGCTTATATAGAGGAATACAATGCGATCATGCAAGCTCAGCAAACGTATTATCCGCAGGTAATTACCGATGAAATAATTGACAGGCTGCGTGATAATATTATTTACTACCAGCGCCCGTTAAAATCGCAGAAGGCTTTAGTGAACGTATGCGAATTTGCAGGTAAAAAACATACTGATAAAGAAACCGGGAAGACCACATTAATAGGCCCTAAAGTAGCTCCACGTAGTTCTCCATTATTTCAGGTATGTAAGTTATGGGAAAGCATTAACAATATAAAGCTTGAAGACGGGTATAAAAACAAAAGAGAACTTACACTGGAAGAAAAGCAAAAGCTATTTGATAGCCTTAACAACAACGACAAAATAAGCGAAGCTCAGTTATTTAAACAACTAGGGTTAAAAAAATCGGAATATATAACCGATACACAGGTTAATAAAAAAGGCATACAAGGTAATACTACAGTTTCGCAACTAAAAGATGTATTTGGCGATAATACTATCTACCTAAAATGGTTACAATTTGATTTGACCCTTACAGATAGAGTGGATAAACAAACCGGCGAAGTCACCAACGTTATAAGTGCTGATTTTGAAAAGCAACCTTTATATAAGCTATGGCATTTGCTGTATTCGGTAAAAGAAAAAGACATTGTGCTAAAACAATTGATGGGGCCGTTTGGCTTTGATGAAGATATAGCACAACAACTGGTTAAAATAGATTTCACTAAGCCTGGCTTCAGCAATAAAAGCGCGCGCAACATACGGACGATATTACCCAACCTGATTCAAGGCAATGTTTACTCCGATGCGATGCAACTGGCAGACAAAAACCATTCAAACTCAAAAACAAAAATACAGGCTGCTGCCATAGAGACTATAGATAAGTTACTACCAATAGAAAAAAACAGCCTGCGCCAACCGGTGGTTGAAAAAATATTAAATCAACTGGTAAACGTAGTAAACGCCATAATAGCCGATCCCGACATGGGTAAACCAGATGAAATACGGATTGAACTGGGCCGTGAGTTAAAGCAAAGCAGAGAAGAGAGAAATAAAACCTACAGTAACATAAATAAACGTGAACGCGAAAACAAAGAAATAGCTCAACGTTTGCAGGAACACGGCATAAGAGCATCTAGCAGAAATATAGAACGCTACCGGCTATGGAATGAATTTCAGCAACTATCGGCATATGGTCCTTATAACCCTGAGAAGAAGATAAGTATAACACAGGCGTTTAGTGGTGCGTACGATGTAGATCATATAATTCCACAATCAAGATTATTTGATGATTCGTTTTCTAACAAGGTTTTTTGCAGCAGAAAGCAAAACGAAGACAAGGGGAACAAAACAGCCTATGATTACATGAAAAGCCTGGGCGACGATACATTTAATACCTATCTGGCTAAAATTGATTCGTTGTACAAAGACAATCTTATAAGCCGTACCAAGCGCGACAGACTGTTAACCAGTGCAGAAGAAATACCTCAGGAGTTTATTAACCGGCAGTTAAATGAAACCCGATACATAGTACGAAAAGCAAAAGAAATACTTGCACCGTTGCTGGAACATAAAGAGCATGATATAATTTCTACCAGCGGTAGTGTAACAGCATTTTTACGGCACCAATGGGGTTGGGATGATGTACTTGTAAACCTGAATTTTGAAAAATATCCTGAAGAGAAAAAGCGTATTGAAAAAACACCAACTGGCCAACGTAGAAGAATAATAG
>JBJOOW010000017.1:0-3800 GCA_046051095.1 Bacteroidota bacterium
CCAAAAACCAGCACTGCCAGGTTTTCTTTCTCGCTCCAGCTTAGCAGGCCCGAAAGCGTAACCGCAAACAACACCACCTGCGAAAACATAAATGCCAGTATACCGAACAGCATACCCCTGAAAGTATTGTTAATTACCGGTATAGTGTGGTTAAAAAACATAACATACACATAGGCCAGCGCCATACCTATTGCCAGGTGCAAAGCCCAGCCCGCAGCTATATAGCCACCGGTTAACTCGGCCAGGTAAGCAGGTACGTTCATATCGGGCAGGCCTATGAAGGGTGCCAGCAACATAAATGCCGACATGACAAGTGTAGATAGTATACCTACCCACAAAACTTTTACAGGCTTAAGCACCTCGTACCGGCCTGTTAATACTACATTGGTTGTATGTGCCATAACATTTAATTTTGGTTAGCTGTTACAACGCAAACCAACTGCCAGTTATAGCGCAAATTATAGAACACTATTTCTCAACCGGTTAGGTTATTATTAAAATATGTGAGATACAACCGATGATCAAGATGGGTAAATAATACCCCATATTAAACGATTAACTGTTGATACATATAAAAAATGTAATTATTACTTTTACCACACCCCATGCAGGAAATTATACAAAAGATAAGGACTAAGTTTCCGTACCTGAGCAACGAAAAGCTGGAACTGCTAATGCAACTGGGCCAGCCCATGGTGCTGCAGGAAGGCGAAACATTTATACAGATAGGCCAACGGCACAATAAATTTGCGCTGGTACTGCAAGGCTTGTTGCGCAATTATATTATTGATGATAAAGGCGAGCAGATAACCGTAGTATTTGCTACCGAAATGCAGGTAATAGCCCCGCACCGGTGCCTGTTTTTACAACAACCAAGCACCGAAACTACCGAGGCCGTACAAACCAGCATGCTGCTTAGCTTTGATTATACCGAAATAAAAAAGCTGCTGGAAACCGATGCTGTTATTAACCGCATATACCGCGACACCATAGAGCAAACCCTGATAAACGCCATAGAGCGTGTAGAAGACTTTACCATAGCCAACCCCGAAGAGCGTTACCAGCGCCTGCTAAACCAGCACGGCTACCTGATAGAACAGGCCCCGTTAAAATACCTGGCCAGCTACCTGGGCATTAGTGCCGTTTCGCTATCGCGCATACGGGCGCGCATTGCCAAAGGCAGCAGGTAATAATACAGTAACCGGTACCGGTGTTATACAAAAGCACTTATACCTGTAATAGCTCGGCCAACAATAAGTGTATTAATTTCTTTAGTACCCTCGTAACTGTAAATAGCTTCGGCATCGGCTACAAAGCGGGCTACGTTGTATTGTAACAGTATACCGTTGCCACCCATTACCTCGCGGGCGCGGCTTACTACATCGCGGGTGCGTAGCGAGCAAAACACTTTTGCCAGCGATGCATGCTCATCGGTTAGTTTCTCATCGCGCTGCATTTCGGACAGGCGATACACCATGGTTTGCATAGCCGTAAGGTTGCTCAGCATTTCTACCAAATGGTTTTGTATAAGCTGGTAAGCAGCTATGGGTTTACCAAACTGTTTGCGCTGCAGGGTGTAGGTAAGTGCACTTTCGTAAGCGCCGCGGGCACAGCCCACCGCCTGCCAGGCTACGGCAGCACGGGTCATACGTAGTACAGCGGCAGTATCTTTAAAACTATTGGCGTTTTGCAACCGGTCGGTTTCGGCAACGGTGCAGTTGGTAAGTGTAATAAGGCCGTTTTGCACTATGCGCAGGGCCATTTTATCTTCCATCTTATCTACCTGTAAACCGGGTGTACCTTTGCGTACCAAAAAGCCCTTTACCTGGTTGGTATCTACATCGCGTGCCCAAATAATTACTACATCGGCAAAGGTGGCGTTGCCTATCCATTTTTTTTGCCCGTTAAGCACCCAGGTATCGCCGTTGCGCTTAGCCTGCATGGTAAGGCCGCCGGCAGCACCCGAGCCCACTTCGGGTTCGGTAAGGCCAAAGGCACCTATTTTTTTAAACTGCTGCATAGCCGGCAGCCACTCCTGCTTTTGTACATCGCTACCCAATAAATAAATACTGCCCATAGCCAGCCCGCTTTGCACACCAAAAAAGGTAGATATGGATGTATCTACCCGTGCCATTTCCATAGCCAGTATGCCCTCCATTATGTGGCTAATGCCCGGGCAACCGTAACCGGTGTAGGTAGTGCCGCAAATATTAAGTTGGGCCAGTTTGGGTATAAGGTGGTGCGGAAACTCTGCCTTTAACCAGTACTCATCTACAATTGGTTTTACTTCGGTTTCCATAAAGTGGCGTACACGTAGTTGCAGGGCACGTTCTTCGGCAGTAAGGGTATGACTAAGGTTATAAAAATCGCCATCTACGGGTGGTGGGTCTTTATGCTTACCACCGGCACTTAGCATTTTCATTAACCCTGCCAGTTGCTGGTCGTTTAACTTACTTACGTTTTGCATTACGGCAGGCAAATCTACTTTGGCGGCCAGTTGGCCAAGTGCCTCTATATCTATATTGCTTAATAACCGGTATGCCTGTTTAATTTTAGAAAATAGCGATGCCATGGTGATTGTGTTTGCTACCTGTACCGTAGCAAAACCATGCCGGTGGGTAAATGAGTATAATTGGGCAATAGGTTACCCATATTAGATAAAAGAAACAGGCTGGTGCAGTTCTGTTTTGAGGTTACAATTAGCTTACACCTAAAGGACTGCCGCAAAGTGGTTTTATACCAATTGTTACAAAAATCGTATGAACAATGTTTTGGGCATTTATAACTTTAAACCGTGTTTGTTAATATAACGGATAGACTTAGACCACTGTTTATACTACTGGCCGCAGCCATATTATTTGGATGTGCAGAGCCACATACCCAAAAAAAGAAATACAACCAAACCAACAGCGAGGTGGTACCCCTTGCCCAAACACAACAGGTTGCAACAACAATAACAATTGCCGAACCTACACGCATGCCCGACCCGGTTGTTGATTATAACTTTATACCCGACCCACGTTATACTGCATGGCCGGGTGTACGCATAGCACAGGCCAAATGGAAAGACCTGAGAGGGTTGAATATTATTATACTATCGATACAACACCAATACTACTGGACAGAGAAAAAGCCTGAGCTGAAAAAGTACATGGCTAACGAAGACGAAACTGAGGCAGCAGAGTTACACGCCGTACATTATATATTAAAGCCTGATTCGGCCAGCTGGCAAAAGTACTGGGAGTATAACGATGTTAAGCTCTCGTGCTGCGATGTATCTTTTAACTACCTGCCGGGCACATTGAAAGTTACAGATATTGACAGCAACAGTGTGCTGGAAAGTGTATTCAGCTTTCATACTACCGAAGGCACACAGGCTATAGATTTCAGCTACCCCGGTAAACTAATTTACCATTTGGATAGTACCTTGTATACCGTAAGTGGTACCATAGGGCTAATGCGCACCCATTATAACTACGAGCATATCAGGTTTTCGCCTAACTACAACAAGCTGGGCAACCTATATAAAGAGTACCTGGCCAAACAATGGGAGTATGGCGTAGCCCTGCGCGACTCTATGGATAACAGCCTTAAAAAGCTGTGGGAATAGCCCCTGAAACCAGCCGCCGGGCTTTGTTATACCACTTTTGGGTGATTTTGTGAAACTTATTTTGAAACTGGTCGTACACAATACCAACGCAGTGATAAACAACCTGCGCTTTTTGTTTCACTAAAAAAAACTCAACCATGACAATAGCTAGCCGCATCAGAAAAATAAGAGAAATAAGAGGATGGAAACA
>JBJOOW010000018.1:0-3537 GCA_046051095.1 Bacteroidota bacterium
GTTAGTGCCAAATACATTGTATTAACCACACCGGTAAATATTCAAAGCCGTGTACAACCCGACCAACCTTCCGATACTATCAACCTTAAATTTCACTCGGCAGGGCTAGCGTTCAGCTATATACTTTTCAGCAACAAAAAATTTTCGTTTCAGCCCGAGTTATACGCAGGCTGGACTATGCTTAAGTACGATTATAACGGAGGCAAATACTACCGGAATTTTGGTGTAATACAACCGGCCGTGTATGGTGTATACAATGCCACAAAAAACTTTCGCTTTGGTGTTGGTTTAAACTACCGACTGGCTTTAGGGCCTAAACTATTAAGCACAGCAGATATGAGTGGTGTTGGTGGTGTGGTATTTATACGGGTAGGAACCTTTTAAAACAAAAGCGCCCCGTTACTAACGGGGCGCTTTTGTTTATATTCTTACCAGCAGCTTATTTTTTAAGTGCATCACGTATTTCCATAAGTAACTTATCAGTAGAAGATGGCTCAACCGGTGCTGGCGCAGCAGGTGCTGCTTCTTCTTTTTTCTTGGCCGCATTCATCGCTTTTATTATCAGAAATAATACAAAAGCAATAATGATAAAGTTGATAGTAGCGGACAGAAAATTACCATACTTTACTGTGCCGAAAATAGTTAGCTCTTCAAGCTTCGTAAGGTGCGCAGCTTCAAGTGCTGGTTTTAATAATAGTGGGGTTATTACATCATCGATGAGTGAACTGACAATTTTGCCAAAAGCACCGCCTATGATAACACCAATTGCAAGGTCAACAACGTTGCCCTTCATGGCAAACTCTTTAAATTCCGATATCATTCCCATAGTTATGTGGTTTTATGGTTTACTAATGCTAGTGAAAATACTATTGTAAATGCAAAAGCCGAAATTAGAATAAAAGATTTTACCAACCGATACTGTACCGGATAAGATGTATTAAATTTTTTCAAACAGGTTTTTCTCAACCCACCCAACTTTACCATCGGCTAATCGCACTTTGGTCCAGCCGCCAACTTCATCGCACAGGTATAATTTAATCCCCTCATGTATGGTAAAAACATTATTACCATTCTCATCTGGCGCGCTCTTAACAGCCACATTGCTAACCATTAATATGGCTGTACCCGAATCTTCTTCTATGTGTGATTGTTTTACTCCTAACCCCACCGATACCACCGATAGAAGCAGTACAGCGATAGCGAAAAACATTATTATACCACTACGCATTACAAAAATATATGCCGCAAAAAACAACAAAGCCAGCCATATAAATACTAATGCTAATACTCCCCAGCCTTTAGATGATTGAGAGTTTAGCAAGTGGTTCCACTTGGTTACAATAGCTAACTGCGGCACCGGTTGCACCCTGTCTACTGTTTTTAGTTGAGCCAGCTTTAGGTTGGCAATAATATCCTCATCATCCGGCGATAGCTTTAAGGCGCGTTCGTAGTTAAGTATAGCTTTACCGGTATTTTGTAATTTGTAGTAGCAGTTGCCCAGGTTATAGTAAACTTCAGCAGTGCGATAGCCTTGCGCATTTATCTTTTCGTACCCGGCTGCAGCTTCTTCAAACTGACTAGCTTTATATAGAGTGTTGGCACTTTTATATAGGTCTGCTGCACTTTGGGCATGCATATGCTGAGGAGCAATGCTGGCAATAAACAACAATAGCACTAACCATAAGTTGGTTTTGCTGTTGTTGCGCCGGTTAATAATATGTTGCAAGCCAATCATGTTATAAAATTCTTTATCGCTCTATTTTACTTCATCCTCTAAATCGGCCATCAGGTTCATAGCTGTGTCGTAATTATGCTTCATTTCCCCGCCTTCGCCTACCGGTGCGTATAAAGCAAGCTCGCAGGTACTTAACAGCACTTTAAGTTTTGCAATGGTTTCCGGTTTAGCGTTTTTAAAAAGCAGTTTTTCTTCTACGTTATCTTTCGATAACTCCGACATATCTATGTTCAATTTATCGCCCAGGTAACCCCATATAGCACGCGACACTTCATCGTAAAAGCTTTTTTTGTCGCTTTTTGCTAAATGTTTTTCGGCAACACTCAGTCGCTTTTTAGCTTGTTTAAGTGCGCGGCGGCGTTTTGTGCCTATTACATCAGCAGCCATTGTGTCGTTACGGCGTTTGGCAAACAGCAAACCAATAAACAATAAAAACGGTGTGCTGTACATGGCTACAAAACCTACCGAGCCGAAAAACGGTTGGCCTTTGGTAAATGCCGGCGTAGTAGTTTTAATGTAACGAATATCCTGGCCCAGCGCAGTTACATCTTCTTTAGTGGTACCGGCTGCTACATTTATTGCTGTGTTAGGGTTCTTGCTTGGCTCTCCGGTTACTTTTACACTAAACTCCGGCGATTTTGTGGTAAAGTATTTACCCGCCGCAGGGTCGAACCATGAGAACGTTTTTTCTTCAATTTTATAATCGCCGGGCTGGCGTGGTATTATCAGGTAGTCGTACTGTTTGGTGCCACTCATACCTGCGGCACTATTGCTTATATTTTCTTTAACCTTAGGGTCGTATACCTCAAACTCGGCCGGGAAAGTAATAACCGGTGCATCAACAAATTTCATATTACCCGAACCCGATATTTTAAGCGTATAAGTAATAGGCTCATCTGTTTTTGCATCTTTAGCCGATAAAGACGTTTCGAATTTATAATTACCTACCGCACCCGAAAAATCGGCAGGCTTGCCGTTTTCCGGTAACTCCTTAACTGTTACAGCAACAGGCGACACTTTTAAATCAAGCGGCACCTGTGCTACACGGCCCATATTAAAAAAATCATCAAACGGGTTGCGCGAACGCGAACGTACCTGCACCTGTGCTACTGTATTTACCTCGCAACCGGCTACCGGCAAATTACCTGCACGCTGGGGGTACAGGTTATACTTAAGTATTTCCAGTGTGTTGTATTGCTTACCATTTAATACTTCTGCAGTAGGCCTTCGGTTAGGGTTTAGCTCCACCTCTTGACTCCAATAGCCATCAAACGATGGAGCCTTGGTAACATTAAACCCTGTAAGATTTTGGCGAAAATACAACTTGTATGTGGCAGTTAGCATTTCGCCTTTATATGCAGAGCTTTTACTTACCGATAGGCGAATAAACACATCATCCTTTATCTGCTTTTCTACATCAGCATTAGTAGTTTGTGGTTGCTCGTCATCTTCATCTCTAAAAAAGGGATCATCGAATGGATCAAACGGATTGCGTTGGCGTTGTTGCTGTTGTTGCTGCGCAACCGGCGCAGTAACCTGTATGGTAAGCTCGTTGCTTTCCATATTGGCACCACCTACATTTATACTGGCCCTGCCAAGTTTAAATGTGCCCTGGTTTTTAGGGCGTAGTATATAGCTATACGTTACACTTTGCGTTACGGTGCCGTTAACCCATTGCATGCTATTAGATGTATTGGGGCCACCCAGAAGCTGAAAATCGGTAAGCGATGGAAGTTTTAGATTAGAGCCGTTACCGTTTTCTAATGTAAAGTTTACTTGAAAATTAGAATTAAGCGGAACCG
>JBJOOW010000019.1:0-3832 GCA_046051095.1 Bacteroidota bacterium
CTGAGGGGCATCATAGCCGGTTTTAGCTAAAACTTTTACATTAGCCGCGTTAAACAAACAAACATGAAAAAGACTTTACTGAGTATATGTATGCTGGCGCTGATGGCCGTAGCAGCTAACGCACAACACAATGGCCAAACCTGCGACCCTGCCAAAGAGAAACCCAACGCTAAAAACACCAAAGCCGTAAAAGGTAACTATGGCGCACCGGTTAGCAAAGATGGTGCTATAGATGTAAAAACACTACCAGCTAAAATGGCAAACGAAAAAGAGCAGTTTGTAAAAATACAAGGCACTGTTGTAGCTGCCTGCCAGGTTAAAGGCTGCTGGATGACCGCCGACCTTGGCAATGGTAAAACCATGCGCATCCGTTTTAAAGACTATGGCTTTTTTGTACCTAAAGATAGCGGTGGTAAAAAGTTTTATGCTCAGGGCATAGCCAGCTGGAGCGAAACAAGCGTAGCCGAGCTACAACACTATGCCGAAGATGCCGGTAAAAGCAAAGAAGAGATTGCTAAGATAACCGAGCCAAAACGCGAGCTGGTATTTTTAGCCGAGGGCGTATTGCTGGAGAAAGAATAACCCAACTAATTTTATCAAAAAAAGCCAGTGGTAGTTACCACTGGCTTTTTTTGTTTTACCCCACACCCCACACACGGTTTTTAAGTGTAGCCACCACACCGGTAATGTTGGCGTTAAGCATAAGCAATAAGGCTACCGCCAAAGCCACGGCTGCCATAGCCGTGTATATTTCCATGTTACTAAGCAAGAAGCTTTGCGCCTCTACCGCTGCATTAAGTTGCTTAACTGCCACCTGGCCTGCCTGTACTACCGGATAGCCTTTAGCTGTAAAAGTGTTTACTGTATTATCGTAGCGGGTAGCCCATAGGTAGCTATCGGGGGTTAGGTATTGTTGTAGCCACAGGTAGTGTTTGCGTTGTAATATGTATTGTGCGTTCTGCACAATAGCAAAGCCTATACCTGTAGCCCAAAAGCGCGATGCCAGCGCCGATACCGATGCCATAGATGCCAGATGCTGCGGCACAGATGAAACAATAAATATTACCAGTGGTGTAAATATAAAGCCGGTGCCAAAGCCTTGTAAAAATAAAGGCACGGCCAGCTGTTGTATAGAGCAATCGGAATTAAACAGTAAAGCAAACCATGCAAACTGTACAGCCAGTACAGTAAAGCCAATAGCCAACAGGTATTTAATGACAACCTCGCGGTACAGCAGGTACGATGATGTAAGTATAGCCAGTGCAATACCGGCTACGTTTATGTACTGTACCTGTACTATATAGGCAAACTCCCAATGCCATACGGCATACATAGTAGCATATACATTGTTAAGCCCTGCACGCAGTATATAAAATACGATAAACAGCAATATACCTATACGAAAGTTACCAAACTTAAGCACCTCGAAATGATACAGCGGACGCTTAACGGTTAACTGCCGGGCAATAAACAAACCTGACGAAAACAAAAATACAACCAGTGCTATATTTATATGCACCGATTGAAACCAGTACAACTTACGCCCATACACCAGTACAAACGAACCGCTAAGCAAGGTAACCATCAAAAACAAGAAGCCTGTAAAATCTATTTGGTAAAGCGGGTAGCGCGGCAGGTGGCGGTGAGGATTAAACACCAGCAGCACAATAAACAGCACGGCTATGTATATGGCCATGGTGGCGTATAGCATCTCCTGCCAGCCGTACCTATCCAGCGACCAGGTAACCAGGTGCAGGGTAAACGTGCCCGACATAAGCAGAGCCGCATAGTATACCGAGTAGCCTATAAGCCTGGCCGACCGGTGCTTAATGCGCACAAACAACAACTGCAAAAAAGCACTGGGGCCTACTACCATAAACACACCTTGCAAAAAGCGTAGAAACGTAAGCAGGTAATAGTTGTGTACCTGCGTGGTAATAAACAGCACTACTATGTTGCCGCATATAAACAGCACCATATAATTACGGGTAGGGAAATAATGAAAGAACCTGTTTTCTATAAGCATGGTAGCTGCCAGTGTGCCGTAGGTAATAAGAAACAAAAACTGAAGGTCTTCAGCCTCCACATCTAAAAAGCTGGATGCAAATGCCACGTTAGAGTTAAATAAACCCAGCAACATTACCGATGGTATAATACATAGTATAAGCGCAGTGGTTATAAACCAGGCGGGCAGCCATTTTCTAAAAAGCGGCTCGTGTATATCGGTAGCCTGTTGCATGGCTTTAATCTTTTGCGGTTACTATGGCGTTCATACCGGCGCGCAGCAGGGCAGTGCCGGTGGTGTCGGCAAAATCTATACGTATAGGTACACGCTGTTCTATCTTTACAAAGTTACCGGTAGCGTTATCGGGCGGCAGCAGCGAAAACTTAGAACCACTTGCCGGCGATATAGAAGTAATAACACCGGTAAAGGTTTTATGCTTGTAGGCATCTACCTGCACTACTACCTGCTTGCCGGGTTGCAGGTGCACCAGTTGCGTTTCTTTAAAGTTGGCCGTTACCCATTTTTCATGGCTTACTACCTGTACTAATGTTTGCCCCTCTTTAACCAACTGGCCGGGCATTATGCTTTTGCGCCCCACCCAACCGTTGTAGGGTGCGGTAATAACCGTGTACGATAAAAACAAGGCGGCATTATCGCGCTCGGCCTGCTTAACGGCAATAAGCGCCGCCGATGCAGCTACTTTAGATTGTGCCTCGCCGGTATGCAACTGTGCCGATGCCTGCTGTGCTTCCGCTTCTTTTAAATGTGCCAGCGCCTCGTCGTATACCGATTTGGCATTTTCGTATTGCTGGCCGCTTACGGCTTCGTCGTGCAGCAGGTTGGTGTAGCGTTTATACTCCTGCTCTGCGCGCCATAGTTCGGCCTGTGCTGCTTCACGTTGGGCCTGCCTTACCGGTATGGTACTGGCTACGGCTTTCTCTTCGCGTTGCACTATCAGGGCATTATTTTGTGCATTGGCAAGCTCGGCCTGTGCTTTGGCCAGGCGTATAACATACTCGCTGTTTTCTATTACCACCAGCGTATCGCCGGTGTGTACATACTGGTTATCGGTATAGTTAATGGCCTGTATATAACCGGTTACGCGTGCTGCTACCGGTGTTACGTATTGGTCTATTTGTGCATCGTTGGTTTCTTCGTGGCTGTTGCTAAACCATATAAACCTTACGCCACCAATTATACCGCCAGCCACCATTAGCCAGGCAATGGTGCTTAGTATGGCGTTTAATACGCGGTCGCGCGTTAACCTTTTTACTGCAGGATATTTATGTGTATTTGACATAGTAACGGTTATTAAATTGTACCCATGGTGTATTGCAGCCTGTAGTACGATAGCAGGGCCTGTATACGGGCTGTTACCAGTTTTGTACGGGCATCGAAAAGGGCGTTGTCGGCATCTACCAAATCTGTAATAATGGCCAGTTGGTTAAAGTATTTATCGCGCACCAGGCGGTAGTTTTCGCGGGCAGTAGCTTCGGCTTCGGTGGTTATGCGCAGGGCACGTACAGCCTCGGTATAGCGGCGCTGTGCAGCAAACACTTCGTTCGATATTTCTTCGTTTACCTTATCGGTTTGGTATTGCTGCCACTCGGTTTTAAGGCGCGCCATATTTACAGCCCGGCGGTTTTTGTACAGTGCCGATATATTAAAACTCAGCTCTACCCCGGCACTACCTAAGCGGTATGCGTAGTTGGTAGGCGGAAAAAACTTAAAGTTGGGGTGGTAGAACCCATAGTTACCATAAGCCGATATAACCGGGTAATAGCGCGATTTTGCAATGCGTACATCGGCCTTTGCAATGCTTTGGCT
>JBJOOW010000020.1:0-3670 GCA_046051095.1 Bacteroidota bacterium
TTTCTCGTTATAAGCCCGTAGCTGTCCACCGGTGCTGTAAAAATAACGGTAGGTAGTATCGCCGGTAGCCGTGGCGCAAAACACGTTGGCACTATCAATCAGTTGCTTTACGTTATCGTTACCGTCGGCTGCAATTTCAATAAGCTGGTTACCCATAACGCTCATTACTTTAAAGGTATCGGGTAACATTACTATCGATACAGGCTTGCCGGTAGTTGCAATATTCTCTACGCTCCATTTTAAATTTCCCCTGGCATCAAACAGCATAAACTTACCGGCTGTGTTATAAACCGCTATGTAATCGTTACGCTTAACAGTAAAGTATTTTATCGGCCGGTTTACAATACCTACGCCACCTTTGGGGCTCCAACCGGCCAGTGGCTTACCGTTTACTTCGTAGCCATATATGCTGCCATTAACGCAAGGCACATAATAGCATACCCCTTTGCTGTTTTTAGCCACGGTTAAGCCACCGCTGGCAGTTGCACTTAACCGCAATGGATATGCTGCTATATCGTTACCCAGCCTATCCAGTACAAACACGTGTTGCGTGGTATTAAAAATGTACTGCAGTTTACCATTGTTGTAATAATCTATCTGATACACTTTGCTTACCACCGGCTCGCTAATGTTTTTGGTAAACAGCACCGCGCCCGATTGGTTGAGCAAATAGATATTATTGGCAGTATCCTGTACAAATATTTCATTCTCGCCGGTGGTGCTGTTTTGCACTACCTGTGGCTGGTAGGTGGCCAGGTATTTAAGTTCAGTACGCCACAACAAACCCGACTGCGCCTTAGGTCCTGCACCGGTAGCCATTACCATATGTACCGATACTTTATTGCTGGTGTGGTTAGTAACCATCATTACGCTGCCAAGTCCGTTTACAAACGGTACAACAGTAGAGTTATCGGCAAACAAGCCGCGCACCAACAACTCGCTGTGTTGCAAACTCCAGTACTGTACCGATGTATTTTTACTATACTGCTTGTAACCCGTTGCCATAAAAGCAGGGTCTTTATCAGCCGTGGCGCCATTTGCAATTTTATCCAATACCAGTTTAAGTACATCGGCACTATTGGCAAACAAAGCTGCTTTGTCGGTTACGGTAAAATATACATCGTTAAAAGTAACCAGGCTATTGCCCCAATACTGGTTTAGCATAGCCCCATCGGTAAGGTTATATATCTCGTTACCACCAAAGGTATCTACCGGTACCGATTGCCCCTTACCCACAGCAACAAGTTTCTTCAGGCCGGCCACTGCCTTTTGCTTATCGCGCACGCTTAATACCAGTATGTTCTGGTCGCTGAAATCTTCTTTCAGTGGTTCCAGTATAGCAAAAGCCTTGGCATCGCCTATCCAGTTAACAAAGTAAGGGCTCAACAGATTACTACCTCCTGTATCGGCGCGGCTAATGTTTACATACGCTGCGTTAGCCGGTATATATCCGGCCAGGTTACTCTCCATAATATTTTTGCTATCGGCGGGCTCTTCTCTATCGGTCCATATATCGCCCTCTACTGTTACTTGTCCATCTTTAAGCGAAACATCAAAATGCCCCCAGGTGCCCGTTTGTTTCAGGTCGGCCAGTAGTTGTAGTTTGCCGGGCTTTAACCCAACAGGGAAAATAACCTCGGCTTTGCTAAGGTTCACAAACAGGTTAATATCGGTAGTGATAGCTTTCTTAACAGCTTTAAAGCCCTTATCGTTAGCTATGTTATCGCCATTATCAATAGCAGCAATAGCACTCTCGGCCAAAAAGGTAGTAAAGCTAAATGCCATTAAACCATTTTTTACACCAAAGCTAAGTTGCCGGCCATCGCGTAGCTGCACATCTACTATCTTCTGGTTTTTAAAAATGTGGATATTAACCTTTTTAACCTTAGGCGATGCCTGTATGCGGTTTAGCACGGTATTATCGCTAACGCTACCCAAATCGGTAACAAACAAAAAATCTATATCGTTAGCCGATGTAAGGTGTAACGATGCAATTGTATTACGAGAGCTTAAAGCCTCTTTAAGCGCATTGTCAGGCTTAACAAGTTCTTCCATAGCTTGTAGCTCGTCCAGCAGCTTTTTTATGGCGTAGGTTTCTTTTAACGAGCTGCCTACAACGTTGTTTAACCCATCGGCAAACCGGCCCCAGTTCTGGGTTTCGATAACTGCTACTGACGAGGAAGGCACCGCCACGTAAACGCCCGAAGCACGAAAAAACAAGAAATAAACAATTACAGCCGTCAGTATACCACCGCCTGCCAACAACGGCATTTTGAACTTTTGCATAATATGTGAGTTAACGCAAAGCTATTTTCATTTATTTCGCGCTATTCATTCACTTATAAACTATTTTCTGTGCAAAAAGGATTTCTGATAGCAGCTTCGGCGGCAGGCCTTAGCGGTGTGGCATTGGGCGCATTTGGCGCACATGGCCTTCGTAAACTAATTGAACCAGCACTGATAGACACCTGGCAAACAGGGGTACAGTACCAGATATACCATGCACTGGCGTTGTTTATGTGCGCTATTTACCTTAAAAGAGAGCAATCGAAACTGGTGCGCAATGCCGCTATTTGCTTTATACTGGGTATACTATGTTTCTCTGGTTCGCTGTACCTGCTGGCCACGCGAGATTTAACGCATATACCTACTCTGATACTGGGGCCGGTAACACCCATTGGTGGTTTCTTTTTTATAGCCGGCTGGGGGCTTATTTTATTGCAAGCCATTAAGCTTGATAATACTGCAGAACAACAATAACATTAACTTTATTAATAGTATAAAAACAAAAAAGGCGCGGAATCCGCGCCTTTTTTGTTTGCAATTTTGTCAATTTATTGAGCCTTCTTAAGACCTATGATCTGGAACTCTGTACGACGGTTGATAGCACGGCCGGCAGGGTCATCTTTACCATCCTCGGTAGTGTTAGGCACTTTTGGTTTGGTTTCGCCATAACCTTTAGCCACCATTCTATCTTTAGCAATGCCTTTGCTTATAAGGTAGTTAACACAGCTTTCGGCACGGGCCTGAGATAGTTTAAGGTTAGCAGCATCTGAACCGATAGCATCGGTATGCGAGCTAAGCTCGATAATGAAAGCAGCATTTTCTACCATTATCTGGTACAGATTATCCAATACCAGTTTAGAGTTCTCGGTAAGTGTAGATTTACCAAACTCGTAAAGTACGTTTTGCAAGGTGTAGGTTTTGTTAAGCTCCAGCTTAGCAATGCTTACATCTTTACGTATAGTATCTATCTGACCAAGGTTGAAAGTATTCAGGTCAACAGTTTTGGTAAAGTATTCGTCTTTCTTAAATACCAGTTTGTAGTTCTTGTTAAAGTCAACATCAAAATAGTAGTAAGGGTCGTTTTTCATGTAGTAAACGGTTTTCTCCATACCGTTTGGCGACACCTCTACTAACTGTACGTTTACACCTTCCAGTGCGCCGCCTTTACCTTCTTCGCTAACCAAACCTTTTACGGTGTACATAGCTTTACGGATAACGATGTTGTTGTTGATTGTATCTTCATCCGGAAGACCTTTGGTAGTAATGTTCTCAAATTTAGGCTGGAAACCTTCACGGATAACTTCTACTACGTAATCAGTTTCTGGATTTAACTTAAAGAAATAAGAACCATCGGTACGCATAGAATCTACACCTACCAGTACTT
>JBJOOW010000021.1:0-3110 GCA_046051095.1 Bacteroidota bacterium
TCTGTATACGATTAGCAAACTTTTGAAAACGGTTGTAGTGGTCGTTGTGCGGCTGCTCTATAGTTACGCCGTAAGGATCAAGCACCTGTATATCAATATTGCGTACAAACATTCCGGCATAGGGTTCAAACTCGGGTATGCCTTTTAGTGGGCGGTCTACGGTACGGTCTTTATAGCTTAGGTACGATATGTATATCAGTGTTTTATCAAGGCCTTTCAGCAGTTTTTTCTTCTGTTCCTCCTGCTTAAGTTGCTTTACGGTTTTATCCAGGCATACCTCATCATCGTATGGCGACTGGGCAAAAAGCAGCCCTGTAGCCAACTGGCAGATAGCGATAAAAGCAAGCCGGGTAAAAAACCTCATTAATGTGTGTTACGGAAAAAGGTAGCATGAAGTTAAAAAAACAGGGAACTCATTTCTGTTTTTTTTCAAAAGCCCCTATGAAAAACGGAAACCGGCCGTAACGGCCCCTTAAAAACAGCCCTTTGCTGCAATAGCCTGCATAACAGCATATTTTCAACATGTTTTTATAGCTATATTTGCTTTTTGTTTAATTGCCCTTATTTTCGAACGTGAACACAAACCGCGAAGAGCTTATTGAGGAAGTGAAGAATATTTTTTCCGCCTACCTGGAGCGGAAGCAGCTTCGCAAAACCACCGAACGATACACCATACTGGAAGAGATATATAAACGCGACGACCACTTTGAGGCCGAGGCGTTGTACAACTTTTTTAAGAAGAAGAAATTCAACATTAGCCGTGCTACGGTTTACAATACACTGGAGCTATTGGTTAGCTGCGACCTGGTAAAAAAACACCAGTTTGGCAAAAACCAGGCGCAGTACGAAAAAAGCTACGGTTATAAACAACATGACCATATTATTTGTGTAGATTGTAAAAAAGTAGTTGAATTTTGCGACCCGAGGATACAGAACATAAAAAGCATGATGGGCGAGCTTTTAAATTTTAAGATTACCCACCACTCGCTGAATATGTACGGTATATGCGGTAGCTGCCAGAAGGTAAGAGAACTGGAAGCAGCTAAAAAAGATGTAAAAGAACCAAGCTTAAACTAAACCATTCATACACCATTTAACTGTATAAAAACAAACAAATGAAGAACGAAATTAAAGACGGCGTACTGGTTATTTATCTGGAAGGCAACCTGCTGGGCGAACACAGCAATGGCCCTGTTATGGATTTGATTAAACAGGTAATTGAGGCGGGCAACAAAAAAGTGTTGTTTAACATGGCCGATATGAAATTTATAAACAGTACCGGTTTAGGCATGCTGCTAACGGCTGTATCTAAAACCCGCAACGCCGGTGGCGAAGTGGCGCTTTGCACCCTGCCCGAGCAGATGACCAAACTACTGCAAATGACCAAGCTGGGTGGTGCCTTTATAGTAAAAAGCACCGAGGCTGAAGCTATTGCGTTTTTAAACGGCGCGCAGTGATAACGCCGGATAAGGCAACAGATATATGGCAGATTCCAATGGCCTTGCTGTTGGAATTTTGTTTTTGTTGCCGGTAATTGAAAGTGATTTTATAATTAGTAAGCACAGTATATAATTTAACCCGTAATGGCAGTTGACATACTTTTAGGATTACAATGGGGCGACGAAGGCAAAGGAAAAATAATAGATTACCTAGCCCCTAAATACGATATAATAGCACGCTTTCAGGGTGGGCCTAATGCAGGGCACACACTTGTGATTAACGGCGAAAAAACAGTACTGCACACGGTGCCTTCTGGCATACTGCAAGACCGCCCAATGAACGTAATAGGCAATGGTGTGGTTATTGACCCTGTTACCCTTAAAAAAGAAATAGAAAACCTTACCAGTAAGGGTGTAGATGTAAGCAAACGCCTTTTTATATCGAAGAAAGCGCACCTTATTATGCCTACGCATAAAATACTGGATGCAGCCAGCGAAGCTGCCAAAGGCACCGAAAAGATAGGCTCTACGCTGCGTGGCATATCGCCAACTTACATGGATAAAACAGGCCGTAATGGCCTGCGTATTGGCGATACACTGGCCGATAACTTTGCAT
Source organism: Bacteroidota bacterium (assembly GCA_046051095.1). Lineage (GTDB taxonomy): Bacteria > Bacteroidota > Bacteroidia > Chitinophagales > LD1 > Bog-950. The sequence continues at coordinate 2,056 of JBJOOW010000021.1, forward strand.
CTATCTACAACCGTGTAAAGGAAAAACACCTGAACCTGTTGAAGATGTATGACTTTGAGTTTAGCCTGGAAGAAACCGAAAAAACCTGGCTTGAAGCTATTGACTTTGTAAGAAGCCTTAACCTGATAGACAGCGAGTATTACCTGAACAACGAGTTGGCCAAAGGCAAAACAATATTAGCCGAAGGTGCACAGGGCACCATGCTGGATATAGACTTTGGTACCTACCCGTATGTAACATCATCTAACACTATTACATCGGGTGCTTGCAACGGCCTTGGTATTGCCCCTACCAAAATAAAAGAGGTAATAGGTATAGCCAAAGCTTACTGTACCCGTGTAGGTAGCGGCCCCTTCCCTACCGAACTGCTTAACGAAACCGGCGAGCAGATACGTAAGATAGGCGGCGAGTTTGGTGCTACCACCGGTCGTGCACGCCGTTGTGGCTGGATAGACCTGCCGGCACTTAAGTACGCTATAATGATAAACGGTGTAACGCAGATAGCCATGACCAAAGCCGATGTACTTAACGACTTTGAGGTAATAGAAGCCTGCACCGATTATACTATTAACGGTAAAACAACGCGCGAAATACCTTACGATTTGGCGAACACGGTTATTGACCCGGTTTACCATAAACTGTGCGGCTGGAAATCAGATCTGCGCAACTTCAATAACTACGACGACCTGCCGGAAACTTTCCTTGGTTACCTGTCGTTTGTAGAGGAATACCTGGGCACAGAGGTAAGCATGATATCTACCGGCCCTGAGCGTGAAAGACTGGTATTTAAACGTGCTGCAGAACAAGTAGCGTAATAACTACTAACCAAACCATAACTAAAATGCCGGCTGAATACTCTGCCGGCATTTTTTGTTTCCTCAATCTACTTTCTACTTTATACGGTAGCACGATATACTGGTAGCCTTATCTGCTGTAACAGCAATCCACTGGTTACGGCCAAACAAATCGGTTACAGCAACTGCAGTTGCATTGCTATAACTAAAGTCGGCCACCGGCTTTAATGCCATATCGCATATAAACAATTTGTTAGATAC
>JBJOOW010000022.1:0-5045 GCA_046051095.1 Bacteroidota bacterium
GTAACAATTACTTTCATTGCAGCAAACAGTATGTTATTACCCGATTACCGCTTACTTTTCGAATCTATTCCCGGTTTATTACTGGCAATAGCCCCCGATTTTTCTGTACTGGCGGCCAGCAAACAATATATGTTTGCTACCCATGCATCTGCCAATTTGCTGTATAACCAACCGGTGTTACATGTGTTTCCATTCAACACATTAACGCCTGATTTGAAAACAGATTTAGAAAGTACATTACAATTGGTTATTGAAACAGGCAAGAGCGCAACTATACACATTGGTAGCGAGGCGGGCAATTGGCTGGTTACATGCACGGGAGTATTCAGCACCGACGACGCGCTCAATTACATACTACTACACCTTGAACAAAACACCGATAGCAGAGCAGAACAACTGAACAGCGTTATAAACGAATTAAAAAATGCGAACCACATTAAAGATGAGTTTTTAATAAATGTAGCGCACGACCTGCGCGCACCCATGCATGTAATAAGCGGCTATGCGCAAATAGTACTAAGCGAAAGTGGCAATAAACTAACTGAGGAACACCAACAGTATCTAGCGCATATAGTTAGCAAAGCCACCGCATTAGGCGAATTGGTTTCGGGCCTGCTTGCCTACACACATATTAAGGATAAAGCACCCCATAAAGCACTAACAAACATGCGCGATGCTGTGCTGGATGCATTACAAACCATAAAAGAAAACAGTAAAAATTTTACCGCCGATATACGTATTGGCAATTTGCCCGATGCCGTTTGCGACACTGAATTAATTAACCGGGTTTGGTATCAGCTTATATCGAATGCTGTAAAGTATTCGGCAACTAAAAAAAATGCCGTAATTGAAATAGGCTATGGGCCGGTTAATGGCACCTATGCGTATTATGTAAAAGACAATGGTGTTGGGTTTGATATGGCATATGTACAAAAGCTGTTTACCCCATTAGAAAGGCTACACAACGAAGATGATTACCCGGGCGCAGCCATAGGGCTGGCACTGGTTAAACTGATTGTAGAAAAACACAATGGCAAAGTAATGGCAGAAGCTAAAGAAAACGAATACGCCCTGTTTAGCTTTACACTACCGTTAAACAACTAACAGTTTACTGTACCGATATTTTTTTAGATGATACACCTTCGCGGGTGCGGTATTGCAGCACGTACATACCTTTTGCAAAGCCTGTTAAATCGATAGTAGTTGAATCGAAAAAGCCGGCTGTATTTTTTTGCGTGTAAATGGTGCGGCCAGCCATATCCATTACAGATATTTCGCCACCCATACCAGATACGTGTGTTAAGCGAAACTGGAACAAACCGTTACCAGGGTTAGGCGAAACAGAAAAACCTGTTTTAAGCTCCTGATTGTTTGAGTTGATACCCGATGTGCCGGTGTTGGCGCAATAGTCGCCGGGGTTAATTACAAACAAGGTGTAATCGGGTAATGTACCCTGAAAATTCTGACGCAAATAATCGAACGAAGCGGTGCCTTGTTCTGTAAAGGCAAAGCCATCATAATCTATTACATAATAACCTACCGTATCGGTTGTTGTACCCTGAATTGCAATACATGCGCGGCCAAAACCAACCATAGTACAGCTTGCTGGCGAACACTCAGTAGTAATACCATTAGGCAGACCATTAAAAGCTGTTACCTGAATAGAATCTATCCCAACACCGCCTATAGATGGAGGAGTAAACAATTGCAACACGGCATAATAGGGCGTATTACGCTCTACACAAGGCAAATCATCTGATGCCGGATATAGCAGATTGGTGTTGTTGGTATCTATAACACAGCTTTGTGCCATAGCTATACCGCTAAATAAAAATGCAATAGCAGTAACAAGTAAATGTTTTTTCATGCGAGGGATTTTATGGGGAGTGAAGAGGTTACAGCTTTGCCAGTTCCTGTTTTAAAAACTCAACCAGTGTTTGAATATACGATTTACTAAAATCGAATTTTACACCCGCTGTTTCATAAAATACAGGTATGGGTTTGGTATACCCCAGGCTAAGTGCATTTTTATAATCGGCAATTGCTTTGGCCGGATCCTGTTTAAAGTTTTTCCATAATGCCAGCGAACCCAGTTCGGCAAATGCGTACTCTATGTAATAAAAAGGAACTATATAAAAATGCAGAATGCTTTGGTAACTGGTTTCAAGGTATTGCTCCATGCCGGTAAAATCTACCGCTTTAGGGGCAAAGCGTTTATTCAGTTCAAACCATTTTTTCCTGCGCTCTTCAACTGTATGGTCGGGGTTGGTGTATAGCCAAAATTGGAAACTATCGCCCAAACAGGTTTTGGTAAGTATAGTAAGTATATACTCCATATGGTTTTTGCGGGCGCGTTTCAGGTCGGCAGGGTCCGGGTAAAAAATATCCCAGTGCTCCATGCTCATTAGCTCCATAGCCATAGATGCCACTTCTGCAATTTCCGATGTGGTATCTTTAAACGCATTCAATTCAAGCTTGTGAGCCAGAAAAGTATGTATAGCATGGCCACCCTCGTGTACCATGGTAACCAGGTCGTGCTCGGTGTTAGCCGAGTTCATAAAAATAAACGGCACGCCTATTTCGGGCATAGTCATATTGTAACCTCCGGCGGCTTTGTTCAGGCGCGAGTCGAGGTCCAGATATTTCATATGCTTCATAATAGTAAGGCACCCGGCAAAATACGGATCGAGCCTGTTAAAACACTCAATTGTTTTATCGGTTAACTCATCGGTGTTGCTACAAGGTTTTAAAGGGGCTTTGCCGCTGGTATCTACATCGCGGTCCCAAGGGCGTAACACATCCAGGCCCAGTGCTGCACGGCGTTTTTCAAACAACTCGTTTACCAAAGGCATCAACACCTCTTCTACCGAATCGTGAAAGCGAAGGCAATCCTGCGGGGTGTAATCAAAACGCCATAACTCGCGGAAACGATATTCCATGTAGTTATCAAAGCCCGCGTTTTTAGCTATCTGGTGGCGTAGCTTAATAAGCTCTGTAAAAAGCTCATCCAGTTTATCCGCATCTTTGTATTTGCGCTCATTCAACAGGCGGAACACTTCCTCGCGTTGTGCGCGGTTGTTGCTGCGCATATACACACCAGCCTGTTGCACGGTAAGTTCCTTACCATCGTATTGTATGCTGTGTGCGCCGGTAATAGCATCGTACTCGCTTTGTTTCATTTGCAGCTGGCTGCCCAGTGCTATGTTCTCTTCGCGGAACAACTCAAGCGATTGCTTTATTTTACGTATTACTGTAAAAAACTTATCCTGGTCTAACTGGCTAACCAGCGGGCAGGCCATAAATTTTTTATCCATCAGGTTGGCCTTTACCGTAAGGTTAGGGTAAACCTTAGTGTACTGGTCAATCAGGTCGGCTTTAGCTTTTTCGTCGCTGGTATCAATAGTAGTGCGTACGTAAACCCAACGGCTGTATTCGCCTATAACAGCATCCAGTTCGCTCCAGTCTTTCAACCAGTTTTGCAAATCTTCCAATGTAGCCAGCTCTCTCTCAAGCAGGTTATTATAGTAAGGTTCTATATTCTCCCACTTAGCCGGGTCAAAATCCTCTGCTACAAAAATTCTCTTTTTACGCTCGGGTATTTCTACATCAAAAGTTTCTGTTACCATTTTTACTTATAGTGTTATAGATTTAATACTTACACGAAAGCCAGCACTAATTAGGTGGCTTTGCGTGGGGTAGTTACTTTTCGTACCGGAGCAGGTTTGCTGGTAGCTTTAGCACCTTTATCGGCTTTTGCAGCGGTATGCTTGGTTTCTTTCTGCGCTACTACCTCGGCTTTTGCGTCGGTGTTTTCTTCACCTTCGGCTTTATCCGATGTTAGCTCATCAATCAGGTTTTTAGCATCCAGTATGGCATACCATTTAGCCAGCTTTTTCATATCGCTGGTGTGTACTTTTGTTTTGTCGTAGTTAGGCAGTACTTTCTCCATCCATGCTTTAAGGTCGGCATCGTTTTTAGCATCGGGTGTTTTAGCACCGCTTTTTTTAATGCCTGCCAGTACCTCTTTAAGGGCAACGGTATCTTCGTTATCGGTGTAAATGGTAATGTTATCAAGTGTAGAAAACAGGTTGTTACGACCTGAAACAAACTGGGTTTTATCATCCACTAACGAGGTTACTATTAAACCATCGTTTCTGCGCGCAGAGATTTTGAACAGACCCGGCAAACCCGGAATAGATACAACTTCTGATAAATGCATATTTTAATTTTTAGGGTGACAAATATAGAAACTATGCCGAAAAGTACAGATGCGATATAAAGCCATTAAATACAACTTAAACAGCCCCTCATTACACCCGTTATTTTTTCATTTTTGATTTCATAAATAAAAAATTAATTTACTGATTTTCAATACATTACAAGCCCTTTAAATGGGGGTTAACATTGAAAAATGATAAATAGCTGATAGATAGCCAGTTACAGGGATAGTGGGTTAACAAAATTGAAGTGTTAGATAAAAACTGTAAATCCAGCCTTAAGCTTTAGTGGAACAGCGGTTATAAAAACGTACTTTCGCGCCTTGCATGAGTTTTAAATTAACAACCAAATATCAACCGGCCGGCGACCAGCCCGAAGCTATTAAACAGCTTACTGCCGGCGTTACCGGCAACGAGAAGCACCAGGTACTGTTAGGGGTAACCGGTTCGGGTAAAACCTTTACCGTAGCCAACGTTATACAACAGGTTCAAAAGCCTACGCTGGTGCTAACACATAATAAAACACTGGTTGCCCAGCTGTATGGCGAGTTTAAACAGTTCTTTCCCGATAACGCGGTAGAGTACTTTGTATCGTACTACGATTACTATCAGCCCGAGGCTTATATTGTATCATCGGGCACTTACATAGAGAAAGACCAAAGCATTAATGAAGAGATAGAGAAGCTACGCCTTAGCTCAACGGCTTCTCTCCTATCGGGCCGCCGCGATATAATAGTTGTAGCATCGGTTAGTTGTATATATGGCCTGGGTAACCCGGTTGAAATTGAGAATGGTATTATCCGCATAAAAGCGGGACAGGTTATTGCG
>JBJOOW010000023.1:0-6503 GCA_046051095.1 Bacteroidota bacterium
AAAACACATCACTTACACCACCGTAATCGGGCGGGTAAGGCACGTTAAACGATACGATGTGCAAGTGTTTATCTGAGTAGTTCATGGTACAGTGCTGCTAATTTCTTCTCCTCGTGCTGCCAGTTGTACTGGCGGGCGCAAACCTCACAATTTTTTTGTAACCGGTTATAAAATTCTTTGTCTGTTAACAGACGTTTAACCCCCTGTTTTATTTCGCCAGCGGAGCAGGTATTTATCAGTAAAGCTACCTCGTAATGCTGGTTAATGGCCACATACTCCGGAAAGCCAATACACAACTGCGGCACCCCTGCCTGTATGTAATCGAAAAACTTGTTAGATAGCGAGTAATAGTAGCTTAACCCTTTATTCTCTAACAGATTTATGCCAATAGTAGCCTGCCGCGTAAGCTGTTTTAGTTCATCGGGGCGTACAAAGCCTGCAAATTGTATTTTATGTTGCAGCCCCGCATTAGTTACCTGCTGGCGCAACTGTGCCGATAGGTCGCCCTCGCCGGCCAGTATTAATTTGGCATCAATATCGTGCATGGCTTCTATCAGGTGCTCCAGCCCGCGCCCCTCATTCAGCGCGCCCTGATATACTAGCGTATTTCCGGTTTTATCCTCTTGGTTCCTGGTTCTATGCTCCTGGTTCTCCGGTGTATTCATTATTACATGAAAATCTTTACCAAACTTTTGGGTAAACAGGCCCGCAATAGCCGGCGATACGGTATAGGCCAAATGGGCATGTGGTACAAACTTACGCTCAACCCACTGCCACACTTTTTTAATGGTGGGGCGGCGTACTACTTCGGGTACTTCGGTAAAGTACTCATGCGCATCGTAAATAATTTTGCTGCCTTTAAGTTTGGCGGCCAGCACTACAGGTACAATCGTATCCAGATCTACCGCGCAAATAGCTTCGGCAGGTGTAAACAGCAGGTACAACAACAGGCGCAGGTTATACTCCAGATAAAACAGTTTGCCTTTATCAAACCAGCAGGTAAGCCGTGTTTGTTTGTAGGGCTGTGCTGTTACCGGCACCGACGTTGCCCTTTTGCGCCCCACCAGTTCTACCTCGTAATGGTGCGCCACCAGTGTGCTGCATATTTTATGCATACGCTGGTCGAACGTAAGGTCGTTGGTTACTGCAAATACTATGCGTTGGGTTAAAGCCATTTCAGTTTGCCGTCGGGTGTGGTAGTCAGGTTTCCTTTGTCAATCAAAAAATCGAGTACGGGTTGCAGGTTAGCCGTGTTAATGGCTACTGCTTTGCCAAGCTCTGCCACTGTTAACGCGTTTTGCTGCAATACATTTTCTACTGCCTTTGCAATGGTATAAAAATCTGCCGTGGTGTTTTTCTTTTTATCTACACATACATCGCAAATGCCGCAATCGGCGGCGGTGGTTTCGCCAAAGTAGCTAACCAACTGGCGGGTGCGGCAAACGGTGTTATCGGTAATATAGCGGCGCAGTGCTTTCAATCGTTTTTCGTAGTCGGCTTTGCGGCGGTTTATAAAATCGCGGTCAAGCCGCAGCTCATCTTTTTTTACCCGGTTTTGCAACAGCGTAATACGCGGCTTGTTGCGCCGCGGTATATAGCTGAAAATTTTATACCCGTGCAGTTGGGTAAGCTGTTGCATTACTTCATCGGCGGTAAGCTTAAGGCGCAGTGCCATGGCATCTTCATCTACGGCAACAAAATCTTCAAACACGCCCTCCGATGTGCGCAGTACCATTTTAACCACCGGCTCCAGCTTTTTATGTTGTTGCTGAAAAAGGCTGAGCGCTTCTTTGCTGCTAATACATTTTATCTGCGATACCGAGTAGGCGTTTTCGCTTACATACAACACCTGTTGCTGCTCCAGTATTTTAAGGGCGCTATCTACCTTGGCAGGGTTATAGTTACGGCTGCGCGAAAAGGCGCTTAAATCCCACTCGTAGCTTTTCTCCATGCCATCGTGCAGCGCAACTACCAGGTGTTGCATCACATCTTCGTACACCTGCCGTATAAAATCTATTGTTGGGAAACCATCGTTCAGTTTCTCATCCAGGTCTGTTACATCATCGCCGGTGCAAAGCTGTACGGCATAGGCTTTCTGCTCATCGCGGCCGGCACGCCCCGCCTCCTGAAAATACGCCTCGGGGCTATCGGCAAGGTCCATGTGTATTACGCTGCGCACATCGGGTTTATCTATACCCATACCAAAGGCATTGGTACAACATATTACGCGCGTTTTGTTTTTTATCCAGGCTTCCTGCTTGCGCGAGCGCTCGTTGGGCTCCAACCCGGCGTGGTAGTAGTCGGCTTTAATGTTGTGCTTGTTCAGCAGCTCGGCGTACTGGCGCGTGCGCTTGCGGTTGCGCACATATACCACCGCACTGCCTTTTACTTTGCTTAGTATATCCAGCAGCGCTTTTTCTTTATCCAGCGTTTGGCGCACTACATAACTAAGGTTGGCGCGCACAAAGCTTTTGCTAAATACATTCGGCTTTTTAAACTGTAGTTTCTCCTGTATATCCTTTACCACATCGGGCGTAGCGGTGGCGGTAAGGGCTATAACCGGTACGTTGCCCAGGGCTGTGCGCACCCCGGCTATTTGTAAATACGGCGGACGAAAATCGTACCCCCATTGCGATATGCAGTGGGCCTCATCTACCACCAGCAGGCGTATGTTCATACGCTGCATGCGCGCGCGGAAATCATCGGTAGCCAACCGCTCGGGCGATATGTACAAAAACTTAACCTTGCCCAACATGCAGTTATCCAGCAAGGCATCAATAGTGCGGCTTTGCAGCCCCGAGTATATTGCCGTTGCTTTAATGCCTTTGCTGTTCAGGTTTTGTACCTGGTCTTTCATTAAGGCAATAAGCGGCGATATAACCAGGCACATACCATCTATAGCCATACCCGGCACCTGAAAGCAGATAGACTTACCGCCGCCCGTAGGCAGCAGGGCCAGTGTATCGTTGCCGGCCAGTACCGAATGGATGATGTCTTCCTGTAACGGACGGAAACTATCGAACCCCCAATACTGCTTTAATATGCTGTGTATGTTGTGCACTGCCGTAAAAATAGAAATTAGCCGTACCCCCTAAGCCGCTTAAATCAATTATTTTGTATTTATTTAAGCACAGTGAAAACCACCACCCGATACCTGCTGGTGGCAGCATATTTTGTTATGCTGCTGGTGTTTGTACGTACCGTTGGTTTCAATGGCCTGTACGGACAAGATGCACACGAGTATTACCGCTACAGTAAGGCCCTGCTTAACTGGCTTAACACGGGGCAACACCCCGGCGATTATTTCTGGCCGGTGTGGTACCCGTTAATGGGTGCGTTGGTAGCATATGTTACACACCTGCCGGTGTTGTTTGGTTTGCAACTGGTTTCTATGGTGTCGTTATGCGTAATAGTGTGGGTGGCGTTGCGCTGGGTGCAGGCGTATAACCAGATGGTAACTATTGCTGTGTTTATAGGCCTGGGGCTTTCGCCGTTGCTGCTGCGCAGCGGGCTGGTAGTAATGGCCGATACCATGAGCATTGCCGCTACTATGCTGGCCCTGCTTTGTTTTAAAAATTACGATGCTAAACCCCGGCAACAGTATGTACTGGGCTTTGCAGTATTTGGCGCACTGGCGGTAATGACCCGCTATGCATCGGCAGTGGTGTTGTTGCCGGCAGCTCTTTATATGGCGTATGGTATATTGGTAAACCGACAATGGCTAAGCATAGCAGGCGCGTTGCTGTTAACAGTACTTGTTTGTGTGCCGCATGTTGTGCTGCGCCACAACGCACCACTGGCATTTGTAAAGCACGAGTGGGTTACATCGTGGTCGGTACTTAATTTTTTTGGCAGCAGCTTTGCTACGCCCGATGGCATACAACACTATAAACTGCCTAACCTGTTGTTTGTGTTTGGCGGGTTGTTGCATCCTTCATTCGGCTTGTTGTTGTTGCCCGCGGTTTACCTGGCTGTACGCAGGCGGGCTCTTAGTACTGTAAGCACAGTCCTGTTAATTACTATTATGCTGTATGGGCTTTTTCTGGCAGGCATACCTTTTCAGAATAAACGTTTTATGCTGGCCATACTACCGGTGGTTGTGCTGGTGTCGTTTCCGGCGGTTGGTACGCCAACCATCAAGTTCAGTACGGCAGAAAAATGGCTAGTAATATTTGTAGTAGTAACATTGCAGCTTATTTATGCGGCCATGTCTTTTCAGGAGGTATACGAGCGCAACCGGTTAGAGCAGCAATTAGCCACACTGGTTAAACAGCAACCGCAAAAAGTGTTGTATACGTTTGATGTAGATATAGCCATAGCCAGTTACGATACCACTAAGCAGATGCGCAACCTGTGGGCGCTACGGTACTATACGTTTGATACCAATGCACTGGTGTTGTTTAATACCGATAAGTTTGCCGTACAATGGCAGGGCCGCAACCCCATGCTTAACTGGCAATACCTGACTACTAATCATGAACTTACACCCTTAGCCATAAGGCCCGATGGATGGCGCTTATATAAAATTGAAAAACACCGATGAGTACCGTACAGCAACATTTGAAAGATGTGCCTGTGCAGGCAGGTGTGTATACGCTATCGGGTAAGGATAACGCGTTTGAGCCGGTGTACCTGCAACTGCGTACAAAAGAAAAATGGCTGCTTAGCGATGCAGAAGTAAAACAACTGCCTTACGTAGACCGGAGCGATGCACACTATACCTTATGGAAAATGCGCGCCGATAGCGCTGCTCGTTTTATAAAATATCTGGCAGAGAAAAATAAACCATTAGCCATACTGGATATTGGCTGCGGCAACGGCTGGCTTACCAATTATGTAGCTGCCCATGTACCCAACAGTACAGTTACCGGTGTAGATATTAACCTGTCCGAACTGCAACAGGCCGCCCGTGTGTTTGGTAACCACATTAACTGGGTACAGGCCGATATACTGCAAAACGAATTTATGACTGGCTGTTTTGATATAGTACTGATGAGTGCCAGCTTTCAGTATTTTGATGATACGGATAAACTGATTAACCGCTTATTGCAGTTTTTAAAACCGGGCGGCGAGGTGCATATACTCGATTCGCCGTTTTATACCGCCCACGAAGCACAGCAGGCACAACAACGCAGTAAAGCATACTTTAGCAGTATGCAGAGCGATACTATGCAGCAGTATTACCACCACCATACGCTGGAGCAGTTAAGTGCTTACCGGTACCGTGTGTTGTATACGCCCAACAGGGTAGTAGCTGCGTTGGGTAAGTTGGTGGGTTATTATCCATCGCCGTTTAAATGGGTGTGTATTAAAAAATAAGCTGTGAAACACATTGTACTTATTACACCCGGCTTTGCTGCCAATAACAACGATACGGTTACCATACCGGCGCTGCGGGCGTTTGCGGCAGAGCTGGCACGGCAACAGGTAAAGGTTACGGTGCTTGCGCTGGAGTATCCCGCCAGGGTTGATACGTACGATGTAGATGGCGTTACTGTTTATAGCTGCGGCGGTAATAACCGCCCGTGGCCACTTAAACTACTTGCCTTATACAAGGCCGCACGTTTGTTTGTTGCTATAAATAAAGCACAACCGGTTACACATATACACAGCTTTTGGTGGCAGCATACAGTTATGCTGGGCAACTATCTGTCAGGTAAGTATACGCTGCCGCACTTAACCACACTAATGGGGCAGGATGTACTGCGCGATAATATATATGCCAGGTTGTTACCGGTTAAAAACAACACAGTAGTTGCTTTAAGCGCTTACCATGCCAAACATTATACCGCTACGTTTGCCAAACAGCCAACTGCTGTTATACCCTGGGGGATAGATAAGCACAATACTGTTGCTGCCCCCTCTATGCGCGATATAGATGTATTGAGCGTGGGCTGGCTATCGACTATAAAAAACTATAAACTGTTTGTAGAGGTAATAGCTATAGTGGCTAAACATAAGCCCGATATAAAATGCGTAATAGCAGGCGATGGCGAACAACGCACAGCCCTGAAACAACAAATAGCAGCATTAAAGCTGGAGAATACTATACAGATAGCCGGACTGCTGCCCCGCAGCGAAGTATTACAACTTATGGCGCGCAGCAAGGTGTTGTTACACACCAGTGGTTTCGAATCGTACGGGTATGTGTTTGCCGAGGCCTGGGTGAATGGTATGCAGGTAGTAAGCACACCGGTAGGTATAGCCGATACAACCAATGCACACATTGGCAATAATGCAGAAGAGCTTGCTCATAAACTATTGACGGTATTAAACGGTACAGCAACCAAACCCGCACCGGTAGTGCCTTTAATGGCCGATACGGTAAAGCAGTATATGCAGTTATATAATAGTATGGAGAATTAAAACGCGCTGCAACAACGAGCACATGCCGGAAACAGCCCGCCGGCTTTCATCAGGTTTTTGCGGAACGCCGATAACTGTTGCGAGTTCCATATTTGCGGCAGCGATTGCTGATAGATATTGCCCACCGTGTGGTTGTA
>JBJOOW010000024.1:0-4009 GCA_046051095.1 Bacteroidota bacterium
TTTAAGCCGCCTTTACTTAAAAATATTAACTTAATTAAGGACACCCGGCACGGCTGGAATAGCCCAAAAGAATATTATCGGATACTTTTCCTGATTCTGCTTAGTGAGGATTGTGTAATACCCAGGTACGATGCCAGGTAAGACAGAGGCACGCGATTAGCCAGGTTGGGGAATTTCGACAAGAATGTAAGGTATCGCTCCCTGGCATCTTCTGTCATCATATGGCTTATTTTGTTCACCTTCTCTGCCAGGCCCTTGGTTGTAATTTTGGCTACAATTCCATCCCATTCAATAATAGTCATAGAAAGTTCCTGCATGGCAGCGCGGGATAGTGCATAGTATTTACAATCTGTAACTGCCTGCACATATTCGGTAGAGGGTATTTGCTGGTTGTAGCTGTTTATATCTGCCAAAAAGTTATTCTCCTCCATAAAGTACTTGGTTACCTCCTCCCCTTTATGGTTGTAGTAGCAAACCCGCATAACGCCCTCAGTTAAAAAAATAATCTCACGCGGTATTTTACCTGCTTCGTGGTAGTATTCGCCTTTGCTTATTTCTTTAAACACAGCTTTGCTTTCTATAAGGGCAATTTGCTGCTTATTTAAACTTCCAAACTGTAGTATGTAGTTAATAAGTACATCCATAAGTATTATCTTATCTGGCTCATTATCATCTTGTCAAATAATCTATCCGATAGCAATTTACGCATAAACAACATAGGCTTTGCCATAGCACCACCCACATATCTTGCCTTGGGCTGCTTAGCTTCAATTCCTTCTTTAATCAGCCGGGCAATTACAATAGCATCAACTGCGTTTTTCTCCATATCATCATACATTTTCTTCAGGCCGTTGGCATAACTCTGGTATATCGTTTTCCCCGAAACCCTCATCATATCAGCTCCGCCAATTTCTATCATCTCACTTTTTGTGCCACCGGGCTCTATCACAATCACATCTATTCCAAACTGTCTTACCTCGTTACGCAGGCAATCGCTCATACCTTCTATTGCAAATTTACTGGCATGGTACCAACTACCCATGGGTAGCCCAACCTTTCCACCTACCGAAGATAAGTTCACTATCTTTCCGTAACCTTTACTGCGCATACCGGGCAATACTAACTGGATAAGGCGCGCAACCGAAAACAGGTTTATCTCCATTTGGTTCCGGGCCTCGCTCATAGGCACATCTTCAAGCGCCCCGTACGAGCCCAAACCTGCACAGTTAATCAATATATCTATACCACCGGTTTCGCCGGTTATTTGTTTTACGCAGGCTACCAAACTTTCATCGTTGGTAACATCAAGCATTACAGGCTTTACACCAAAGCCTGTAAGCTCCTGTAATTTTTGCACCCGTCGTGCTGCGCCATAAACGTTGTATCCGTTTTGTGCCAGATAAACTGCTGTTGCTTTCCCAATTCCGGCCGATGCGCCGGTTACCAAAACCACCTTTGCCATTTTATTTTTTTTGAATTTATAATGGTGCAAAGTTGCTACGGCCAGTTGTAAATTCATTTGCCATTTGGCAAAAACGGCAGGTATTAAAAACAAAAACGGAGAAACTTTTCAGCTTCTCCGTTTTACTCTCTTAAACAATATTGTAATTAAGCGTTTACCTGGTCAATCAGAGTCTTAAACTCATCCAGTGTAACCTGTTTTTCGGTAAGGTTTGCCTTGCTCTTAATAAAGTCAAGCACTTTATCTTCCAGCAACTGTTCGCGGGTTTGCGACACTACTTTTTTATCGGCCAGTTGTTTCTGTACAAACTGCTCTACCCACTCCTCTCCTATGTTTTTTAAGCCGTAGCCGTATAGTTGCTGTATCATGTTGGCACGTACGCGGTTGGCTACTTCTTCCTGGCTTACCTCTACACCCTGCTCGGCTATAACTTTACGTTGTACCAGGCTCCAGCGCAGCGATTTTGCAAAATTAGGGTAGTCGTTTTCTATCTCTTCGGCAGTAACCGGTTTTTCGTTGGTTATTTCTATCCAGCGTTTTAAAAATTCATCGGGCAGCTCAAAGTTAGCTTTCTCCAGTATCAGTTTGTAAATATCGTTTACAAGGTAGCTGTCAGTCTGGCCATCAAAGTACGACTCCAGGTCGCTTTTAATGTTGGCGCGCATTTCTTCTATGGTTTTAGGGCCGTTTTCGCCGTAAACCTTTACAAAAAATTCTTCGTTTATAACAGCCGGTACCGAGCGGGTAATGTTGTTAAGTGTAAAACGGAATTTATCACCAACCTCTGCCAGTTTGGTAAGGTCGTTCATGTTCAACACATTTTTGGCAATAGCTTCGCGGTCGCGGTCCATTATATCAAAGGCGTTGTACTCAAAGCTGTCCTGCTTTTTAAGTGGCAGTACTTTTGCTTTGGCTTCGTCTTTCAATAAATCCGGTGTTAGGGTGGTAACTGTGCTAATGCCACCTTCTTTTACAGTGCCATCGGCGTTCAGTTCTTCTACAGTAAAGGTAAGTACATCGGTATGGTCAACTACCTCGGGGTATTCGTAGGTAGCAAAGCGCTTTTGTATACGTTCAATTTCCTCATCCAGCATTTTTTCTTCGGCCTTAATGCGGTACTTGTTAAAGGTAGCGTTATCTATAAAGCTCATATCAAAAGCCGGAGCCAGCGCCATTTCGTAGGCAAAGTCAATATCGGTAAGGCTGTTAATATCAATATCCAGTTTCTGGTCGCTGGCCGGTATAGGGCTGGCAATTATTTCAATCTTGTTATCGTTAATGTATTTGTAAACCTCATCGTTCAGTACTTTGTTCAGCTCATCTACAAGCACGCTGTTGCCGTACATTTTCTTAACCATTTCAACGGGTACCATGCCCGGGCGGAAACCCTTAACAGCAACCTGTTTGGCCAGGCTCTTTATCTGTTTTTTAACGTTTGGCTCGTAGTCTTCTTTTTTAAGGTTAACACGCACCTTTTTTACCAGGCTGTCAACTTTTTCTTCTGTAATTGTCATGAGATAATGGTTATTGTATTAAAGTATTAACGTGTTTACATGCCCCGTAAAAACAAAGCACATAAACACGTTATCGCAAAAACTGTGTGCGGGCGGAGGGACTTGAACCCCCATGCCTTGCGGCGCTAGATCCTAATTCTAGTGCGTCTGCCAATTTCGCCACGCCCGCGTCATCAATGAACATCCCCTGTTAGATAAGGGAGCGCAAATGTAGAAAATGTATTGAAAAATGAAACCCCTTGGCAGAAAATAATTTACAAGCCCCGAATTTTTACGGTTTTATACAAAAACAGGGCATTATCAGGCCATTACACGCAAAATATCGGTTAAAAACATGCTACAGGTTATTGAAATATTGTAACTGTTTACTACGTTTGATATTGTAGTTTATATGCCGGTTGCAATTTCCGGCATCTGTTACTATATTATTTTGAACCCGAATAACACAACCCTATCTCCCTATGACCAACCACCCCTTACTTAAAGTAGCGGTGCTAACCGCTTGCATAGTTTTTGCCTACACCGGCAGCCAGGCTCAAAGCAAGTATGGCGTTATTAACTCCGGCGCTATCATCAATCAGGGTGTCGAATACCACGATAACTCTAAATACGATGAAGCCATTAAGCTGTTTAACCAGGTACCCGAAAACGATACCAACTACACGTTGGCACTGGCCGAAAAGGCTTTTAGCTACTACGAGAAAAAAGACTACGATAAAACCATAGAAATTTGCGAAAAAGCACTGGCTATGGGTACCGAATACGACCACAGCCTGTACATTACGCTGGGTTCGGCGTACGACGATAACGGCAAACCCGAAAAAGCACTGGAGACTTACGATAAGGGGATGAAGGCATACCCTAAAAACCACCAGATACTGTTTAACAAAGCTGTTACCCTGCAAAAAATGGGTAAGTACCCCGAGGCCATAGAAACCTATCAGGCTGTTTTACGCATTTCGCCATACCATGCCAGCACCCACTACCGTCTGGGCGCCATAGCCAAAAAAGAAGGCGACCTTACGCGTGCCAT
>JBJOOW010000025.1:0-6906 GCA_046051095.1 Bacteroidota bacterium
CCAGAAGATAGACGCCCGGAAATATAATATAGAGGTAGTGCAGATTAGCAAAGTACAGGCGCTGATGGAAGAACTATACGGGTAACCCTAAGCACTTTGCATACAATTTATATTTTCACCCATCGTTATAGCAATTCAAAAAATAAAGGGTGCGCAAACTCATTCAACTTATATTACTGTTTAGCCTGCCGGTAACAGTGCTGCTGTTAAGCAACTGCCGTAAAGATCAGTTAGGCAATGGCAACATATCGTTTACTACCGATACGCTTACCTTCGATACTGTGTTTACTACACTGGGTTCTACTACTAAATATTTTAAAGTAATTAATGCCGATAAAAAGGCTGTGCGTGTAGAAGACATCCGATTGATGCACCTGAATGGCAATCAGCAGTTTCGTATTAATGTAGATGGCGTAAACGGCGATCAATTTTCGGACATAGAGATACCCGCCAAAGATTCGATATATGTTTTTGTAGAGGTTACTGTAAACCCTAATAGTACAGCTACACCGTTTTTAATAGAAGATGATGTGCAGTTTATTATAGGTGGGGGTACATCTACCGTACACCTGCAGGCATTTGGGCAAAATGCGCATTACCATTACGGCGAGGAGATTAAGAGTGGTGAAACAAAATACTGGAGTAACGACCTGCCACATATAGTTATACCGCACGATACGGTACCCGGCGTGTACGTACGTTGCAATGCTACGCTTAATATACAACCCGGCGCCAAAGTATTTTTGGCTAACAACGCGGCATTATTTATAGAGGGTACCCTGAATGCTACAGCTAATAACTGGAGCGATTCTATCGTATTTCAGGGTATACGGCTTGAGCATTTTTATGATGATAAACCGGGCCAGTGGTTTGGTATTGTTTTTTTGCGTAACTACGATTGTACACCACAGGGTTTCTTTAACCACTGTGTTATTAACGAGTCTACCTATGGTATTTATGCCGGTGCCGGGCTCGATACACTGGGCCCGCTTTATGTAGGACCTACATACCGACCTAATGTTACTATACAAAACAGTATTGTAAAGTATAGCTCGCTAAATGCCGTATATGGGTTTAATGCCAACATACTGGCCGAGAATAGCATGTTTTTTACCTGCGGCGAGAATGTAGTAAAGTTTGGCCTGGGCGGCGATTATACATTTACCCATTGTACACTGTACAATGCCGGCTCATCTACGGTTGCGCATAAAAACGAAACCCTGTTGCTTAGTAACCTGCTTTCGGTAAATAACCAGATAGTTGCTACCGAGCCATTAAAAACCCGCTTTACCAATTGTGTAATATACGGTAGCCTTCAAAATGAAGTATCGTTTAATAACTACAACGAAAGCTTAACCAACCTGACCGATTTTGACAATGCTTTTTTTTACTCAGCTGTAAAAACAAAGCAGGATACTTTTGAATTACAGACTACCTCGCATGATAATATGCTGTATAATCAGGATCCCCGTTTCCGCGATGCCGAAAGCGGTAACTTTACACCCTGGGATAGCCTGGGTTATTTTTCGCCGCTTATAGATTATGCACCAACAGGTAGTACCAAGGATATTTTCGACCATGGCCGTCCGATATCTAAAACAAGTAATGCAAACAAATACGACGTTGGTGCTATAGAGGCTCAGTAGTTGTTTTTAGTTTGTAGTATATAGTAGGGTCTGTAATTTCCCGTTGTTGCTTTAGGCGTAATACCTGCAAATACTGCATCTTAGCAAAAAATAACCCATGAAGAAGAATAAAGTATTAGTTGGCTTGCTACTGCTGCTTGTAGCGTTGGTAGTATATGCTTTGTATCTGCGCCCCAATCTAACCATCAGTAAGGCTGAGGCAAAGGCTAAGTACAGTATGCCAAACTCGCACTTTATAAATTTTGAAGGGGCTGAGGTGCACTATACCGAAAGTGGTAGTGGCTTTCCGGTGTTAATGATACATGGCTTTGGTGGCAGCAGCCGCGACTTTCTGGTGCTGGATAGCTTGATACATGATAAGTACCGCGTAATACGTATAGACCTGCCGGGCTTTGGCCTTTCAGATTTTCCCAAACAGGGCGAGGGCGAAACCGATTTTTTAAAAGTATATACTGCCTACTTTAACTTTATGCTGGATACGCTGCACATAGATTCGTGCTATGTGCTGGGCAACTCGTTGGGTGGCATGATGGCCTGGAACCTGGCACTTAACCGGCCAGATGTAGTGAAGAAACTGGTGCTGTTTAACAGCGCCGGTTATGAGATGACAGAGGTGATGAAAACGGCTAATGCATCGCTGCTGCAAAACAAACTGGTACAACAAATGGTAAGCCGTGGCGCACCACAGTTTGCAGTTAAAATGGGTATACAGCGGGTAGTGTATAATCCGGCTTCGCTTACTGCCGAAAGGCTGCATCGCGTAACCGACCTATGGAACCGCGAAGGCAATATGAACCACCTGATAGCTATGGCGCAGTCGAAGGTGTTTCCCGATGAGAATACGATAAAGAACATCAGGTGCCCTACCTTAATATTCTGGGGTAAGCAGGATAAGATTGTAAATGTTAAATATGCAGAGCGTTTTCACAATGATATTAAAGGCAGCCAACTGGTGATATACGATAGCTGCGGACACGTGCCCATGCTGGAGCGCCCCGGTGATGTGGTGAGTGTGTTGTTGCCATTCTTACAAAAGCAAGATACTGCTGCTACGCCGCAAATCAGCAGCCTACACTAAAAGGTATGTAAATCTGTTGCTTTACTTTGAGGCCCTTGCTATTAGTGGCAGGTTTCCAATTGGGCATAGTGATAAATGCATCAAGTATCAGTTTGTCAATAGCGGCATCGTTGGTGCTGCTAACTAACCGGGCATCGGTTACTTTGCCTTCTTCGGTAATGATAAACTTTACAGCGGCGCGCTCTATTTTTTGTAGGCCCGTTTTTTCGGTTTTGTCGCCAACTATGTGTGTGTTTACATAATCTGCCAATTGTTTAAACCCACCAGGAAATTCAGCCTCAGTTTCGGGTACTACAGTTACGCTGCCGGTGCATAGCACAGTTTGTTTGCGTGGGCCATACTGGTCGTCGGTTTTGTTTTTATACTGGTATTTAAGGGTAATGCTTACATCCGAACCCAGGTCGGCATTGGTAAGCAGGTTTTTTTGTTCGGCGGTAAGTTTATCGCTATTGCTTTTCGCCGTATGCTTGGCTCCGTTGCTGATAGTTGTAATTTCTACCGAAACTACATTCAGTATTTGTTTGTAGTCGTCCTGCGGGTACACAAAATTTGCAGGCTGCGGAAAAGTGCCGGGCCGGCGCTGATCCAGCCAATACCTTTCGTTAGATGGCATATACATACTGCTCCAAAGCAACGGTGTAAGGTCGTTAATGGTTTGCACATCGGTTAGCTTTTCTTTTTTGGTAACCGGTGTTTGCCTGGCGGGTAACTGGTATTTGTGTTGTTGGGCAAATGCGGCCATGCCTACAGTAAGCAAAAGCAAAAAGGCAAAACTCTTTTTCATAACAGGTGTATTTGCATGTAAATGTACGTGTTACAGCAATATTGGTTTGGGCTTTAACCCAACTTTAACCGGCCGGCAAAACAGCAAAGCCTCCCGATAATATCGGGAGGCTTTGTTATGCAAGGCAAATACTGTTATTAGTTAGCTGTAACAGTGCGCGTTACAGTTGTTTGTGCGCCATCGTGGTCTTCGGCAAATACCTTAACGGTGTAGGTGCCGGCTGTGGTAGCATCGGCATGCACGTGGAAAGGATAGCTGGTAAGTTCGTGTACAGTAGGGTAGGTGGCCAGTACGGTATCGGTGCCTTTAATAACCAGTATAGCGGCCTCATGCAGGCTTTCATCGTCGGTCATGGTGCCTTCAACATGTATTTCGTTACCTACGGTTACAGTCGAGTTATCTTCCGGCTCTACCAGGCTGATAACCGGTGCTTTGTTTTCTGCCTTTTTAGAGCATGAGGAGGTAGTAACTGTTAGGGCCAGCAGTACTACTACTGCCATTAAAATGGTTTGCATTTTTTTCATGTTGTTGGTTTTGTTTTATTGGTTATTGTAAAGTTGTAGAAGATACCCGCTTCTATATTGAAACGGTTGCGGTTTTCGCCATACCAGTTAAGCCGGTTCATTACTGCCGGCGATACAGATGATGAGAAGGCGAATTGTTTGTAGTAAATATCCAACCCGGCCGATACATTTATAAAATCGCCACCGGTATAGTCAAGCACACGTTTTTTAAAACGGTTTTCAAACTGGTGCTCGTAGTTAACACCGGCAGTGGGCATTATCTGTACATCCTTCACCTCAAAAATGTAGAACATAGATACACCCGCCTGTGTCCTGTCGCCAAAGCGATACTCGCGTGTGTTAGGGGTGTTTACCTTGTACGATGCTGTAGCATTAAATCCAAACGATTTGTAGCGCAGGGTATATATAGCGTTGGCTAAAAAATCGATACTACCGGTGCCCAGTTGCAGGTTGGTGCTAAACAGGTCGTTGGCATCCATTTTAAACTCGCCGGTTGGTAATTTGGTGCCTATGCCAAGCCTTAGCTGGTGTTTGGTTACCTTGCCGGTGCATAGCATGGGGTTAAGTACATTGTATTGCAGCAACAGGCTCATATCGCCCAGGCCTGCGGCGCGTGTTGTAGTGTTGTTTGTTTTTTGGGCTATAATATTTACCGGTATAAATACCGATAGCTGCAGGCGCTTGTGTACGTTAAACCTGCCGAATAGCTCCATGCTGTTCATATATTGGTTGGTAATCTGTCCGTTCAGGTCGGGGTTTATACTGCGGGTTTTAGCAAAGTAACTACGTTGTGTGTAGCGCAGACCCACTACATGTTTGTTAAGGTTGGGTAGAATTGAATAATTAGAACCTGCGCCCGTACAGCAACACGATTGTGCATATGTTCCAATAGATGATGCCAGCAGCATCATCGCCATAAATACGGTTTTCATTAATTTGATTTAACTATTAAACAATACACAGGTAGCCCGATGGGCGCACCTGTTTAGCAAGCATTGTAATAGTTAAACAGTAGGTGGCTTTAGCAGCGAGGTGGCTGCATGGGTATCTACAACCTGTAAGTAAGGTATTGGCAGCGATACAACCTGTAGCGTATTGGCGTTAGTAGCTACCACTGTTATTTGTTGTAGCGGTAGTACTTCGTCTTTTTCTTTCAGTATGTTGTTTAGCTGTTTGCGTTCGCCTTCTTCGGCTTTTTTAAGTTGCTTGCCCAGGTAACAGTGGCCGTTACAGTGCGCCGAAGGGTTGTTTTTATTAATGCAAAGCTTTTGGGTAATGTACTCTTTGTTTACATGGTAATAGGCTACAATGCACACATTTACCAATGCCTGCGATAGTATACTTACCGTAAGAAAAAATACAAGTAGCTTTTTCAACGGGGCAAACATACATAAAAGCTTAATAGGTACCCACTACCAATGGCTTTTTATGAAATAAGTCAGTAATTGTTAAACGGTACCTCTGTTGGTTAAAAGGCCAAACGCTGAAGTATTTGTTGTGATAGTCAGCAGGTTTTGTGCCGAGTGGCAGGGCTCGGGCAACTGTAGCTGCTGGCAAAGTAACTGATAGAAATCAGCGCTTGATTTACCGCCCTCGCGCCAGGCTTTCAGCGAGGTGCTACCTGCCGATTTGGATAACTTACTACCATCTGCCCCGGTAATAAGCTTATGATGGTAAAAAGCAGTTTGCCCGAACGATGTATTGCCTGTAAGCTGTGCAATGTATAATTGGGCAGCTGTGCTATCCAGCAGGTCGTTACCACGTACTATCAGGTTAATACCATAATCTGTATCATCTGCCAGCGAGGCTATCTGGTAGGCAATAATGCTTTCGCGCCTGCGTATTACAAAATCGGACATACACTGGTGCAGGTTAACCGGTATAGTGCCGGCCTGTACATCGGGCACCTGTATTATCAGGTTTTCGGGTGTATGTAATTTAAGCGCCGTATCGGGTTGGTTTAGTGGTAGCTGTTTCTGGTAGCAGGTACAGAGTTGCTGTTCCAGTGTTTTGCGCGAGCAGCTACAGGCAAATACCTGGCCGGTATCAATAAGTTGATTTATTACTTGCTGGTATCGTGCTGTACGGTTAACCTGGCTATAGTTTTGCTGGTGGTCGGTAGTGTTTACAGGGCCTTCATCCCAATCGAGTCCCAGCCAGTGCAGTGTATCAAAAATATCATCCAGGTATTCTGTACGCGTGCGGGCATTGTCAATATCATCTATACGCAAGCGCAATACACCGTTTTGTTTACGTACTGCCAGCCAGGTTATAATAAAGTTAAGCGCATTGCCCATGTGCAGGTAACCGCTGGGCGTAGGGGCAATGCGCGAACGTATCATTTGTAGTAGTAATTACTTGTGTGGTTACTTAACATCTACCAGGTCTACATCAAATATAAGCGTGGCTTTGGCAGGTATTATTGGCGGACGGCCCTGTTCGCCATAGGCCAGAAAGTACGGTATAATAAGTTTGGCTTTACCGCCCACATTCAGTAGTGCAATACCTTCGTCCCAGCCTTTAATAACCTTACCTACACCTAGCGGAAACGAGATGGGCTGCCCTCTTTTATGCGACGAATCGAACACGGTACCATCGGTAAGCATACCGGTGTAATGCACCGATACATTGCGGTGTTTGCCGGCACGGGTGCCGGTGCCTTCGTTTTCTATAATGTAATGCAGGCCGGTATCGGTACTAAGTGCCTGCGGGTATTGTTGTTTAACCCAGGTGGTAAATTCATTTAACGCAGCCTGTGCCGCTTCTTGTTGTTTCTTTTTTAGTTCTTCCAGTTTCTTTTGGTAATCGCTCATAGTAACTATTGTTGTGGCGCAAATTAAATACAAAAGCCCGTTGGTTGTACCTAACGGGCTT
>JBJOOW010000026.1:0-5356 GCA_046051095.1 Bacteroidota bacterium
AATAGAAAACCCAACTATTATTATTGAGCTTAGCTCGCACACCGATGTGCGCGGCAGCGATGAATACAACCGCAACCTTAGCCAGAAACGTGCCGAGAGTTGTGTTAACTACCTGATTAACGAAAAAGGCATACCTAAAGCACGTATTACGGCCAAAGGGTATGGCGAAACGAAAACACTTGAGGATTGTACCAAAGTGGCCGATTGCCCGCAGGACCAGAGCGGCGATTGCCCTTGCCACCAGCTAAACCGCCGAACCGAGTTTAAGGTAATAGGCGAGTTGGATGGTAAGCTGATATACGAGAACGAGTAACCTATGCAACGCAGATTTTTGAATAGCAGTAAAGCATACATAGCCAAGTGAAAAAAATATACCTACTACTACTTGCCGCCGTTTTGTTTTCGGGGTTGCAGGCACAACAGCAAATACTGCTGCTTACCGAAAGCTTTGAAACCGGTGCACCGGGGTTTGATTTAACCAGCGGTGGTGTTGGTACCAACACCGGCAACAACGCGTGGATTATTAACGACGAGTATACCGGTGCGCCGCTGTATCCGCTTACGCCACCGCAGGATAGCGTGGTGAGCGGTACTATTAACGGTGCCCCAAGGTCGAAATACCTGCACATACACGACCAGCAGGCCGTGGGCCAGGGTATTGCCAACTGTAACTGGAACACCAACACCGCCAGCGACAGGTTTGTTTTTATAGGCAACCCGTTTTGTACGCTGGGTATGAGCAATGTGATATTTACGTTTTTCTGGATATGCGAAGGTGTGCCCGGTAATGCGTATGGCGAGGTTTACTACCGTATAGACGGCGGCCCGTGGATTAAAACCGGCCAGGCCGAATACAGCGGACAAAACAAATGGAAGTACGAGATAATACAGAATCCTGCTTTTGATAACGTGCAGAACCTGCAACTGGGTTTCCGCTGGGTTAACGGCGGCAACGGTGGCACCAGTAACATAAGCTTTGGTATAGATGATATAATTGCTGTAGGTACCTTTAACGCCAACCCCAACAACCCGGCTACCGTTAATGTTACGCAGATAATACCTACCACTATTTGCCAGGATAATTTTTTAACCATAGGCTATGCTTTAAACCAGCCGCTGTGCGATGGTACCTACCGTATAGAAATGAGCGATGCCAACGGCAACTTTGGTAACCCATACAATGGTGGAGTGTTTAGCATATTTGCGCCCGATACAGCCGGTTTTATTGGCTTTCAGGTGCCCGATAACGTAGCAGGTACCTGTTTTAAAATACGTATAAACCGTATTAGCCCCGAGCCGCAGATAACCGGCACGGCCAGTGCATGCTTTACTATTGTGGATTGTCCCGAAACGATTGCTACCGTTAGCGCACCGGTAATGAACGATGTAGATACGGCCTGTTTGCTGAGTGTGATAGATGTGAAGTTTAACTCGTTTGGTGTGTTTGGCCCGGGTAACTCCAGCAATATTTATAAAGCCCAGCTATCGGATAGTAACGGTAGTTTTGCCTCGCCGTACCAGTTAGGCACTTTGCCATCAGACCAGGCCTACCCCGGCCAGCCGGGTACCATCAGCGGTTTAATACCGGCCAATGTGCCGCCGGGCTGTGGTTACTACATCCGTGTAATATCTACCATACCAGCGGTAACAGGCACTTTAATAGGCCCCTTTTGCCTTACCCAGTGCGATGAGCTGACCAACAACCATACCGACCTTAGTTTCTGTATACAATCGGGCCCCAACCCGCTGTGCCGTAGTTTGGCTATACACCCTAACCAGTGGGATAATACCGCCAGCTACGATACCTGTAACAAGTGGACTATAGAGCTACGCAGCATGATGAACTTTAGCCTGGTAAACAGCGGCGGGCTGGGGGTGTACCACGATAGCGTGGGCGGCAGCTTTACGTTGTGTATGCCATCGGTACGCGATTCGCTGCCGGTAGCGCCCGGGGCTTATTACATGCGTATAGTAAGTAACTGCAGCAACCAGCCATGGAACCAAACCGGTAGCGTAATACGTGTAACCATTGGTGCGCCCGATACCCTACCGCCTACCATATTTATGGACGATACGGTAGAGTGTAACTTTAGCCTGGCGGCCCTGTATGTAGCACCGTTTAACCATCCACCAAGCGATTACGAGTGGGCATCGAACATATTAAACAACGGTAACCCTTTTGTATGGGAGTATAACCCGCTGCTGGTAGATTTTTCTACCAATCCGCCAACGGCAGGTACCTATGTATTTTATGTGCGCGAAAAGAATTTTGGCTGCTATGGGCCGTACTCATCGGCCGGGCGGTTAACCCTTATTACCAAACCGGTGCCAACCATATCGGGCCCTGTACAGGTGTGCCTGGGCGATACCGTAACCTATAACGTAGGCTACCTGGCCAAAACCTATTACAACTGGGATGCGCCCGCGGGTGTAACCATGCTGGATGAGGCCAACAGCCAAACCACGGTTATATTCGACTCGCTGGGTACGTTTACACTCAGCAATTTTTCGCTAAACGATTGCGGCAGCGATAGCGGCACGTATACCGTTAAGGTAGTAACCCTGTTTAACGTTAATGCCGGCGATGATAAGCAGGCCTGTGCCGGCGATACGGTTACGCTGAATGCCGTAAGCGGCGATTTGGATAAACTGCTGGTAACATCGGATACCGCTACAGCAGCCAACGGCCGCCAGGGTGCCATGTTTAATATTATTGCCCATGGCGATGTAATTATCGATTCGTTTGCTGTTAAGTACTCAACCGCACAACCTATATTTGCCGAGATATATGGTAAAACCGGCAGTTTCCGCACGTTTGAGCAAAGCCAGTTTAGCTGGAACCAACTGGGGGCGTACTTTAACTTTCCGCCATCGCCGGTAGGGCAGTTTACAGTAATACCGGTAAACATTAACCAGGCTATTGCCGCCGGCGATACGTTTGCGTTTTATGTTACCACGGCTAATACTACACCTATAGTTAACCAGGCATACAGCCCGGGCAACGGCCTTAACGGCACGGTGTACAAAAGCGATGGCATTATCGATTTTGTACAGGGCACGGTAAACAACTATCCGTTTGGTGCCTTTACCAATCCGCGGGCGGTTAACATACGCATATACTACTCTACCAAACAGGGCCTGTCTTATTACTGGAACACCGGCGATACCATGCCTACCATTCGTTTTCCGGCCACACAAAGCGGCGAGTACAGCGTGCTGGTGTTTGATACCAGCGGCTGCCAGAACCGCGATACCGTGCAACTTGTAGTAAACCCTATACCAACGGTTGATGCAGGCCCCGATACCCTGCTATGTGGTGGCTCGCCGTATACCATGCAGGGTAGCAGCACGGCGCAAACGGTAGAGTGGACACCGGCCGATGGCCTTAGCAATACCGATGTGCTGAACCCAACCTGGAGCAATAACCAGCCGGCGCGCTACTACCTGCGCGCTACCGATGTAACCGGTTGTAACAGTACCGACTCGGTATATATAGATGTACACGAGGTGCAGGTGAATGCCGGCCCCGATACATCGCTGTGCGACGGGCAAACCGCATTGCTGCAGGGCACAGCAAGCACCACTAACATACTGTGGAGCCCCGCTACCGGCCTTAGCGATGTAACGGTGCTTAACCCGCAGTTTAATAATGCCGAGAGTGTAGAGTATGTACTGGTAGCTACCGATAGCTTTGGCTGCAAGGCCAGCGATACCGTGCTGATAAATATTGGCAAATGCGAAAGCTACCTGAAAGTGCCGCAGGCCTTTACACCGGGCAGCGATGGCCACAACGATTTGTTTACCGTGTTTGGCAAAAACATTAACCAGTACGAAATACGTATTTACAACCGCTGGGGCGAACTGGTTTATCAATCGCGCGATGTAAACGAACTAAACACCGGTGGCTGGGATGGTACCTACAAAGGTGCGCTGCAACAAACCGGTACGTTTGTATACTACATTACCGCCCGCGATAGCAACAACCAACCGCTGGAGAAGAAAGGCAACCTTACCCTGATACGCTAAGGCGTATTAATGCAACCTTATTATACAACCGGCCTGCCTGCAGGCCGGTTTTTTTATGTGCAACGCATGTGTTGTTGGGTAAGAATGGTGATGGGTTGATAATTAAATATTAAATAATAAAAATATATAAAATAAGCATGGGGTTAACATTTTAAGGGTAGGGGTGTTAACATTGAATTTTATAAGTGGCTGTAAAACAGGTATTTGTAAGGTAAGGGTATTAACATCGTTTTTAAAATGCTGAAAAAACGGGTAGGCGGGCAACTGATTACTGTAGTAAAAAGCAAGGGCCGGCGGCCTGTATACGGTTTATAAGTAGGGGGTGGCTAATTGCCAATGTTTATTAGGTTTGCCTTACTTAAACTACTACATATGAACGACAGCCTGCGATTAAGAATGGAAGATATGTTTATGGAAGCCGACCGGTTGATTAGCGAACAACGAATAGGAGAAGCGGTTAGCAAACTTACAGCCATAACACAAGAGATGCCCGACTTTGGTAAAGCCTACAACCACCTGGGCTGGATATACGAAACCAAGTATAAAGATTACCCGAATGCCGAGAAGTATTACAAGCAGGCAATATCGTACGCGCCCGATTATCTGGCCGGTTATTACAATTATGCCATAGTGCTTTCTACCCTTAAAAAATGGGATGAGCTTACGGCATTGCTTAACAAAGCGCTTACCGTACCGGGTGTAAATGTAAGCACTATACAAAACGAGTTTGCCATTATGTACGAAGCACAGGGCAAACTTAACGAGGCTATAGATGCCTATAAAAAATATGCAGCCAGCACCTTCGATAGTAAACAACTGGAGACTGCCAAAGACTCGATAGCGCGTTGCAAAACCAAGCTGGAGATACTGGGCTAAGCACAGCAACTTATACAGTAAAAAAGGCTACCTGCGGGTAGCCTTTTTTATTTGTATGGCGCATATACATTGCGCAGCCCGGCAGTAATTAGCAGTATGCCACGTAAACGAAGTTACCGTAAAGAAACAGGAGCACTGCAGCACAACGGTTTGCTGTACCATTACATACGGGATAGTTTTGGCAGGGTAGAAGTGCACCGCCACGCCGAAACCATTGTAGTGTTTAACTACGAGTGGGATGATGTAAACGAACTAAAGCAAGAGGCAATCCGCCGCCTAACTTTGAAAGAAGCAGGCACGCGGCTGATAAGCCGTCCGCTACCCGAGCTGCCTGTAAACCAATGCTTTTATATTGATGATTACAACCAGGATATATACCCGTTATAAACAAAAAACCCTCCGTGGTGGAGGGCTTTTTTATCTGTATCTTATTCGTCGTTGCCGTTTTCCCAGG
>JBJOOW010000027.1:0-4205 GCA_046051095.1 Bacteroidota bacterium
TACCGCTTTAATGCTAAGTGTGTGTGCCTGCATTTCGCTAAGGGTATATTTAATATCGCCATAGTCGGTTTTATATTGGTAAATAGCCTTGGGCGATGAGAGTTTTGTAAGCTTAAACGATACAGCGGTAATGAAGTATTTATTTTTTAATGTGTTTTTAAACACGCTTTCGCGGTAGCCAAAGGCACAGTCGGCCAGGTTAAACGTAACCGCATGGCCGGTTACCATATCCAGCGCTTCAAGCTGGTAAAACACGTCTTTAATCTCTACCCCATACGCACCTATGTTTTGCATGGGGGCTGCGCCCACCTGCCCGGGTATTAGCGATAGGTTTTCGATGCCTGCATAATTGTTGGCAATGCACCACTGTACAAAGCTATGCCATACCTCGCCGGCATTGGCTTTTATTATTACCTCGTTTTCGGTTTCGCTAACCAGGCTTATTCCTTTTACAGAGCTTTTAATAACCAGGCCATTGTAGTTTCCTGTAAATAGTATGTTGCTGCCACCGCCCAGTATAAGCTTGTTATTGTTGCGGTATACATCGGTTTGTAACAGGCTTTTAAAATCATCAACGGTATGTACCTCGGTAAAGTAGCGCGCAGTTACAGTTATACCAAATGTATTATAGGCGGTAAGCGGTTTGTTTTCTTCTATCTGCATAACAAGTGGCTTTTACAGCCGTAGCTAAAATATGAAAAGGCTTTAAGTGTGTTGAGTGCTAGTTAACGGCATTATTACTGTTGTGTGTATTAATGGGCAAGGCCATAGCATAAAGCAAACCAGTAACTATTGCAGGCTGATAATTTTGTCGGCTTCTCTAACACCACTAAGGTAAGCACCATGAACTGATCCGCGGTATTGCTGGCTGGTGTGTTCGCCGGCAAAGAAAACCCTGTTGCTTACAGCGTCTGTCAGTATGTTATAAGCATCGGTGCTTACACCGGCAGTAGCATACGAATAAGAACCATACGAGTAGGGATTCTGTCCCCATTTGGTTCTAAGCATTTGAGTTGGCACCGGTATAGCATTGCCGTAAATAGCTTTCAGGTGCAGCATTATTTCGTCGGTTATTTCGCTATCGGTCATGGCTTCTGTTTGTTGAGCGTAGTTGCCAAAAGCAAAAGTTACTAAAGCGTTAGTGCTGCTGTATTTCCGTACATTAAGAAAGTAATTGAACTTGCCTTTGGTTTCGGGGGTGTAGCCAATAAACTGCAGGCTGGTATCCCAGAAAGGTGAATCCCACACCAGCATGAATTTATTTACAGTGCCCATTTCTAAACCGTTTATGGCAGTTGTTTTATCGGTAGGTAATGCTGGTGAAAATGTAATGTTGTTTGTTTTAAGCACGCCCAGAGGCACCGTTACCAGAATATAATCGCTTTCAAAAGCTTCGCCATTAGCAGTAGTTACAACTGTACTGCCCTGGTAGTTTACGCTACTTACTGAGTAATTGTATTTTATACTAAGGTTTTGTATCAACAGGTTAGTAATACTATCGTATCCGTTGGTTACTATCACATCGTTACCGGTAAACTGTTCATCATCGTAAAAGCAACACGATGATAAGCGTGATATATCAGCCCCTGTATCAAACTCCAGATAGGAGGAGAGGATAAACTTCCATAACCTGTTGTTAGATAAACCGGGATATAGCGAATTAAAAACTGTTTCGAAGCTTTGGGTTTGGTTGCCGGCATTGCTTACCGCATTAAGTGCATTATAGTACTGGCTATCGGCTGCGGAGTACGCGTTGTCATCGTATGCGGTTCCGTTTTCATCGTATACGGTTACGCTGTCATCATCGGTAACAAACGTTTGCGCACCTGCCTGGCTGGCAAGGGCTGTAATAGGGTTGCCCTGTGGTCCGTGTATCCAGCTGGCCCCTTCATCAAATATTACGTTTCCGTTTCTGGTGGTACGTATACGGCCACCTGCTTTGTTTTGCGCTTCCAGTATGGTTACATTAAAGCCCTGCTGTTTTAATTTTACAGCCGCAGCAAGCCCGGCCATGCCGGCACCTACAATCAGCACCGATTTACCTTTGCCTTTCAATGTTTCTTCGGGCGCGCACGATTGCAGCAATGCAGGCAACAGCAACATTAACGATGCACTGGTTATTCCTTCTTTAATAAACTGTTTCCTGTTCATTTACTATTGGATAACGGACACTACGCGTTTTTTGATATATAGCTCTGGCTATTTATTAGCGTATACGGTTTAGCCCTGCTTTGGCTTTCTGGTCTAACCCGTTTTTGTATTCGTGGTTTTCGAAGCTAAGGCAAAGGTTATAGAATTGTTCAGCTTTTAAAGTATCGCCACGGGCTTCGTAAATTTTACCTGTTTCAAATGCCGAGTTGGCGGCAAAGTAGCGCGGCAGTGTTTTTCCTTTATCAATAGCCTTGCTGTACAGCACCAGCGCCGAATCTTTCTTATTCCACTCATCGTAAATGCGGGCGGTACGGTAGTAGTATTCGGTCTGCTCTTCGGTATTGGCAAAACTGTTTTCGGTTAAGCGGTTCATTTCGCCGGCTGCGCGTTCGTAGTAACCACCATCAAACAACAACCTTGCACGCAATAAGCTGGCAACCGGCATGCGGTTGCTTTCAGCTTCTTTCTGGGCTTGTTTATCGGTATCTAGCGTATTGCCACCGTAGCGTAATACTTTACCCATAAAGTGACGGTAATTGGTGGTGTCGCCTTTTAGCAGATAGCCCCAGGCTATTTTCTGGTAGGCCGATTTAATGTGGTTATCGCCTTTGTATTCGGCAATGTATTGTTTAAAGTAGCTATCGGCATCGGGCTCCAGCTGGTTAATTTTTGCCAGGCCTGTCAGGTAATTTAAAAACGGAAAAGAAGTAAACGCCGAACTGGTAGGGCGGTTAAGCAGTAGTTGTAATGCTGGGCCTGTATGCTTGCCGTATATACCTATGTGGGCGCAGGTGTATACGTTCATCAGGTTGTCTTTTTTAGGAAAGCCGTTTTGCTGTAACACTGTCCAGGCAGTTTCGGCATCGTTTTGCAGATGTAGTAGTAGAAAAGCATAAAAGGTTATAGTCTCCTCCTGATAAATAAAATCGTTACTACGGCCATATTCTGTTACCTCCTTCAGGTAGTTAATACCCTTCTGCACACTGCCCTCCATACCCAGCAGGTTTAAGCCCCATTTGTATTTATCGGGCACACTACCCAGCAGGGCATACAGTACCCCCAGCGATTTTTTGTTGGCCTTAAAATCCGGAAACCGGTTTTGGTTTTGTTCCAGTGCCTTATAAGCTTTACGTATTTCGAAAATGGCGTTTACGTATTCGCCGAATTTAATACTCAACGCTGCCCATTGTAAGTTAACCTCGGCTTGTGTAAACAGGTAGTAGGGTGAGCCGGGGTCGCCGGCCATTAACTGCGACAGGCGGATCTCTTTATTCGTTTTAAGCTTGTCGTATAATGCCCGCGTATCGGAGGTGTATATGCGCAAAAAGTCGATATAGTTTTGCAGGTAAATCGTAATCAGGTTATCGGGGTTTTTCTTTTCGGCGGCAGTAAGCATGGCGCTGCTTTCATCCAGTTTTAGGGCTATGGCGGCATTATAAGCCGCGCGCGAGTTGGCATCGAAATCGAACACCTGTGCCTTTGTACTTAGCGTAGTCAGCAGTAATAAAAAGAAAAATGCCTTTTTGATAAACACCCGGGCAAGATAAACTTAGGAACCGGAAAATTAAAAAACGAGCGGGAATGACTACACCAGCTTTAGCCATATAATGTATTCTAAGGCACTTGCCTCACCCCTCTGCCTTCGGCATCTCACCTCTCCTTAAGGAGAGGCGAGACCTTTCGGAACAAGATTAGCAGCTAAGCAAAGCGCCGGGTGCTAACAGCAATGCAGCAAACAAAGAATGCACCTATGGGGACAAAGCGCCTTTTATTGGTAACTTAACGTATTACGTTGGTGCTTATAATTAGCGCTGCTATAAAAATGCTTAAAAGCCCGCTTAAAAAAACGTATTCGGCAATGTTTTCCCAAACTTTGCTGCGCTTTGTATCGTTACTGCGGATAGATAAAAACGACAATAATGAGCTGAGCATAAATGCCATGAAAGCAACGGCTGTAATATCATCAATGTATGTTTCGTTTTGCAGCTTTAGTAGTTTAATAGATGTAAGTACTATAAAACACAAGCCCAGCAGGTTACTGGCTGCATTTAATA
>JBJOOW010000028.1:0-2927 GCA_046051095.1 Bacteroidota bacterium
TGTAACAGTAAACTGCCCATTACCCTATGCGTGTTTTCCGCGATTTGAACGACCTGCCAGAATTTAATAACTCGGTTATTACCATAGGTACTTTCGATGGGGTACACAAAGGCCACCAGAAACTGATTGAACGCATTAATACACTGGCTGCCGAACAGGGCGGCGAAAGCATTATCATTACCTTTCACCCGCACCCGCGTATTGTTATTAACCCGCAGGATAAAACCCTGCGCCTGCTTAATACCATAGAAGAAAAAACAGAGCTGCTTGAAAAATACGGGGTAGACAATACAGTTATTGTGCCCTTTAGCCGCGATTTTTCGGAGCAAAGCGCGCAGGAGTATGTAAGTAATTTTCTGGTAAAAAACTTTCGACCCAAAAGCATTGTAATTGGCTACGACCATAAATTTGGCAAAGACCGCAGTGGCGACTACCACCTGCTGGAGCAAATGAAAAGCATGTACGGCTACAGTATGGAGGAGATAAGCAAAGAAACGCTGGATGATATAGGCATCAGTTCTACCAAAATACGCAATTCGTTACAAAGCGGCGACATAGCCCTTGCAAACGACCTGCTGGGCCACAGTTACCGTGTAACAGGTACCGTGGTGCGTGGTTTACAAAATGGCCACAAACTGGGTTACCCAACCGCTAACCTGCAGGTAGCCGATGAGTATAAGCTGATACCTAAAACCGGCATCTATGCTGTGCGGGTGTATAGCGAACAATGGCCACAGGGCGCGCCAGCAAATGGTTACTACCACGGTATGCTAAGCATTGGCTACAACCCTACCTTTGAGGGTAAAGAGCAAACCATAGAGGTTAACATACTCGATTTTAACCACGATATTTACGGCAACACCATTACACTGGAGTTTGTAGAATATCTGCGCGATGAAAAAAAATTCAACTCGCTGGAAGATTTGATTGAAGCTATTAAAGGCGATGAGGTGAATACAAGAAAAATATTCATGCAGTAACTTAACCCTACCTGGCATTTGCCAATTAGTTTGTATCTTTAGTACATGTATCGGTTAGACAGAACATCATTTAAAATCCAGACTTTTGAAGAAGCATCGCGCACCCGCGCTTACTGGATGCAGCAGCCACCCGCTGAAAGGTTTAAAGCTGCCTGGTACCTGATATGTGCAGCTTACGGTATAGACAGCAACAACCCGCCCAGGTTAGATAAAGATTACTTTGCAATGAGAAAAAATGGCAAACACTCTTAATCAGGATTTTACCGAGTTTATTATTGCCTTAAACAACAACCATGTAGAGTATTTATTGGTAGGAGGCTATGCTGTTATATTTCATGGATATAACCGAACAACAGGCGATTTGGATATTTGGGTAAAACCTACTGTAGATAACTACAGGCGATAAAAAAAAGCATTTGCTGAGTTTGGCATGAGCTTGTTTGATATGACTGAACAAAAATTTCTTGCTCAGGCCCATTACGATGTATTTACATTTGGACGGCCACCTGTTTGTATTGAAATTTTAACTGTAGTTGATGGGCTTGGTTTTGATGAAGCATACAAAAACTCAGCTCTTCAAAAATTTGACAGTGTTGATGTGCAGATAATAGATATACGTGACCTGATTACAACTAAACGTACAGTTAACAGAAACAAAGACAAGGACGATCTGGAACACCTTGAAGAGAATCTATAGTATCCCTACTTATTAAACTTTCGGCCAAAGGTGTGTTTACCGTCGGTAACCACTAACTCGTAACTACCGGTCAGGTAAGCATCGGTAGCTATCCATTTATCTTTTTCATCGGCTTTAATTTCGCCTTTGTATACTATCTGTCCGCTGCTGCGGGTTACAGTTATGGTATACACGTTGTGTGGTATAGCATCGGGTGTTACCAGGTGTAACGAGTGGCCCATGGCATTAATGTAAACCATAGCATCATCTTCGCGGGTAACGGCAGGCGTGCCGATAGTTGCTACAAAGTAGCCAGTCATTTTATCGTTCTTGTACGTATCGCACTGGTAGCGGTAGGTACCGGCCTGTTTAACCACATACATAAACTCGCTACCATCTTTACGGTAAAACTCAGCCACACCTTCGGGCAGCGATACTGAACTAAGCGGGTAGCGTTCAAAATCGCCTTTCCATAAAATAGTATCGCCTACAGCTACATTAAACCCCGATGGAGAGTACGCCGGATAGCTAAAGCGGATGACATGCGTGGTAGCACCTGCCATTTGCAGCAAAGCAAAAACAAAAGCTATGGTAAGTAACAGGTTCTTCATTAGTGTTTACAGGGGCAATAAAAATAATGTATTCTGCTAATTTACGGCAAGGGTGCGCTTCATTGTTTCCACAATAGTAATGGCCTGGTTGGCTTCTTTAACATCGTGTACGCGTAGTATGTTGGCTCCGTTAAGCAATGCAATAGTGTTGGCAACCGTGGTGCCATTTAAGGCATTAGCAGGGCTTACACCCAGCGGCTTACATATCATAGATTTGCGCGATACACCCGCCAACACTGGCAGGTTAAATGTTTTAAAATACCCTATGTTGCGTAGTAGCGTATAGTTATGTTCTACAGTTTTACCAAAGCCAAAACCGGGGTCAAGTACTACATCGGTAATACCGGCCTGTTTGCAGGCATTAATACGCTCAGCAAAAAAATTGGCAACTTCTGTTGTTACGTTTGTGTAATGTGGGTTTTGCTGCATGGTATTGGGCAGGCCCTGCATATGCATTAGTATATAGGGTGCGCGGGCTTTGGCCACGGTAGTAAGCATCGCCTCATCTAACCGGCCGGCTGCTATATCGTTTATAATATGCGCGCCTTCATCTAACACAGCAGCCGCTACGGCAGCCCTTATAGTATCTACCGATATAATAGCGTTTGGTAATTTTTGTGCTATCAGTTGTACCGCAGGCAGCACACGTTTAAGCTCCTC
>JBJOOW010000029.1:0-3748 GCA_046051095.1 Bacteroidota bacterium
CTGATATAATGCCTTTGTGCCGTAAGCTAAAGCATATGGCTATTTGATAAGCGGAATGCTACTCTGTTTATATACGGGCTAAAGCCCTTTAATAAATACTATAGTTGTTATTGCCATTAGCTATGGCAGTATATATCCCTGCCGTTTGTATTCTCCTGTATTCCTCCGTGTCTAAGTGCCACACTGTATTCATGTGTTGCCCCTGTTCACTAAACCCCGCACCCCCACAGCAGGCTATGTATAAGTAGGTGTGCTATACAAGGTGTTTCATGTTTCTTTGTAGTATGTCGCCTGCCCTCATTTTAGCTTTTGTGTTGCTGTACTTTGCGGTATTGCTGGGCATTGCCTTTTATACCAGCCGCGGAGCCACCAACGAAACCTTTTTTATTGGCCAGAAAAAAAGCAACTGGCTGCTGGTAGCCTACGGTATGATTGGTACCTCGCTGAGTGGTGTAACGTTTATGAGCGTGCCAGGTGAGGTAAATGCCAAAGGCCTTATTTACATGCAGGTGGTGCTGGGTTATTTTATTGGCTACCTGGTGGTGGCGTTTGTGCTGTTGCCGCTTTACTACCGGCTTAACCTTACATCTATTTACAGTTACCTGCAAAACAGGTTTGGCAACACATCGTACAAAACGGGGGCCGGGTTCTTTCTGCTATCGCGTACGCTGGGTGCCAGTATCCGTATCTATCTGGTGTTGATAGTACTGCAACACTTTTTGCTGGATGCGCTGAACGTGCCTTTTGCAGTATCGGTGTTTGTAGTGTTGCTGCTTATACTGCTGTACACCTTTAACGGCGGTGTAAAAACCATAGTATGGACCGATACCCTGCAAACCACCGGTATGATACTGGCGCTGGTAATTACCATCGCCATGATAGCCACAGAGCTGAATGTATCGTTTGGCGGGTTGCTTAGTGCTATAAGCGCCAAAGGCTACACCACCCTGCTACAAACCAGCGATTGGAAAGCCGGCAATTTTTTTCTTAAACAAATACTGGGTGGTGCGTTTATTACCGTTACCATGACGGGGCTTGACCAGGAGATGATGCAGAAAAATATATCGGTACGCACCGTTGGCGAATCGCAGAAAAACATGCTGCTGTTTTCGGTAATACTGGTAGTGGTTAACCTGTTGTTTTTAATATTAGGTGGTGCATTATATGTATTTATGGATGCTAAGGGTATTACCTTTCCGGTCAAGACAGATGAGGCTTTTTCGCTGGTAGCACTTAATTACCTGCCACCGGTAGCTGCACTGGTGTTTATACTGGGCTTGGTTAGTGCGTTGTTTCCCAGTGCCGATGGTGCGTTAACGGCGCTTACCTCATCGGTATGTATAGATATGCTGGGTATGAAAGACCGCACCGATTGGAGCGATGAGCAGAAAACAAAAATACGCCGTGGGGTACACATAGGTATTACTGTGTTGTTTATGGTGCTTATAGTGCTTTACCAGCGGGTTATAGAGGCCAGTGTAATATCTACCATACTTAAAGTGGCTGGTTATACCTATGGTCCGCTGTTAGGCTTATTTGCGTTTGGCATACTTACCAAACGTACTACCCGCGAAACTATAGTGCCGTTTATTTGTTTGCTATCGCCGGTTATATGCTGGGTGCTGGCACAAAACAGCGCTACCTGGCTTGGTGGCTACCAATTTGGGTTTGAGTTATTAGCTGTTAACGGGCTGATAACATTTACAGGGTTATACGTTATATCTATAAATGCAGATTTAAATAAATAGAATGAAATTGATAGCCCAATCTTAAGCTAATAAGTTCTTCCCTCTCCTATAGGAGAGGGAAGATGCCGAAGGCAGATGGGTGAGGCAATACTCAATACTAACTACTTAATACTATTACCATGAAAAAGAAAAACTGGGCACAATTAAAGGCAGATTCGAGCTGGCGCATGTTTAAAATAATGAGCGAGTTTGTAGATGGGTTTGAGAAGATGGAACGCTTTGGTCCTTGTATTTCTATATTCGGTAGTGCCCGTACTAAGCCCGATAACCCGTACTATACTATGACGGTTAAAACAGCAGAGCTGCTGGCAAAAGAGGGTTACGGTATAATAACCGGTGGTGGCCCCGGCATAATGGAGGCAGGCAACAAAGGTGCTAAACAGGGTAAGGGTAGCTCGGTAGGGTTACATATAGAGCTTGGCTTTGAGCAGGACTGGAACGAATACATAGATGCCGACAAGCTTTTAATTTTTAAATACTTTTTTGCACGCAAGGTTATGTTTATACGCTACGCACAGGGCTTTGTATTTATGCCCGGTGGTTTTGGTACGTTGGATGAAGTGTTTGAAACACTTACCTTGATACAAACAAATAAAATTGATAAAGTGCCGGTGGTGTTTATGGGTAAAGAATACTGGAGCGGTTTGTTGGAGTGGGTTACCAAAACCATGCTGGAGAAAGAGCACAACATAAACAAGGACGACCTGAAACTTTTTGAAATTACCGACGACCCTAAGCAGGTTGTAAAAATCATTAACAACTTCTACAAAAAGAAAGCACTGAAACCAAACATGAGTTTGTAATAGTTTTTCGTTATTAATACATGCGCACCCTTATAGCTATACTGTTATTGCCGGTAGTGGTTTTGTTGAACACATCGTTCAATGCGGCTAAGCTGTTGCCCGAACCGGCAGCACCGCTGGCAAAACGGCTACCCGATACATTGGCTGCGCCCAAGCAAATTGCAGAATCGAACTTTTTTGGCCGTGTGCTGGATATAAATACACCCAGCATAGTAGGTAACTTTGGCGAGCCACGGCGTTTGCATTTTCATACCGGGTTAGACTACCGGACCAATCAGGAAGAGGGCCATGCTGTGTTTGCCGCCGGCGATGGCTATATATCGCGCATCAATGTATCGGGGGCGGGTTATGGCAATGCGTTATACATTACACATCCTAACGGGTATGTAACTGTATATGGCCACCTGTTGCGGTTTAATGCAAAAATTACAGAGAGGCTGCGTAAAGAACAGTATGGTAAAGAATCGTTTGCGGTAGACTTTTACCCTGGTCCCGGCGAGTTGCCGGTGCGCAAAGGTGATACCATAGCGCTGAGCGGTAACACCGGTGGCAGTGGTGGCCCGCACCTGCACTTTGAGATACGCGATACTACCGAGCGGGTATACAACCCTATGCTGTTTGGCTATAAACTTAAAGATGATATGCGCCCCACTATAGCTTATATGCAGCTATATGCCCTGGGCGATTTAAAAAACCAGGCCGATGCTTACCGCACCAAGGTGTTTGGTAAAAACGGTAACTACGAAGTAACCGGTGGCATGGTAAAGGTAAACGATAGCAAGATAGGTATATCGATAAATGCTTACGATGCTATAAACCTGAGCGATGCGCATATAGGCGTATACAACATAACGGCGTTTGATGGTGATAAAATGATTTACGAATATCAGCAGGACCGTATATCGTTTGCCGATAAGCGCGATGTGCTAAGCCACACCGACTATGCGGTGTTTATGAATGAAAGCCGGCGTACGTTTCATAAATGCTATGTAGAGCCGGGTAACCGCTGCCCGGTTTACTGCAACCTGGCCAACAGTGGTGTTATTGATTTGGCCGATGGCGCTATACACCAGATACATATTGAGGTAACAGATTTTGCAGGCAACGTAGCGCAGGTAAAGTTTGGTATGCAGTACGATAAAGCTGCTACTCTGTTTAAACAACGCGAGTTAAAATATACCACACGCTTTGATTACG
>JBJOOW010000030.1:0-2756 GCA_046051095.1 Bacteroidota bacterium
ACCTGCGTGTACGATTTTACTGCTACTGCCACCCAATTGGTAATGGTAGTAAACAACGACCCTTGTAGCGGCCGCCCTGATAAAATACAAGGTGCCTGGAGCAAATAACCCGGTTCTCAACCCTCAACAAAAAAGCACGCCCGTGGCGTGCTTTTTTGTTATTACCATTTTACTATCGGCAGCGGATTAAGCGGATGCCGGATAATATTGCGTACAATTTGCCCGGCAATAAACCTATGAAAGCCCGCCGACGGGTATTGCTGATATAGCTGTTTAATTTCGCTACGGTTTATGCCAAACGTAACCAACCCGAAAGTAAGGTCTATCAAATCTGCCTTGCGGAAAGCCTCTGCCAGTTTATTGTTTTTATAGCCGGTAAGCTTATGATGGTTTACTATTATCTGCTCCACAACATTTTTATGCTCCGCAAGGTTATTGGTATCCAGGTATTGGTACGCCAACGCTACCGATGGTGGCAGGTAATCGAACGTGTGTGCCGTCCAGATACCAATATCGTGAAAGGCAATGGCTATAGCCAGTAGTTGTTTATCCTGCTCGTTGGTATGGGTAAGTTGCAGGGTGTAATTATAGGTGCGCGTACAGTGGTTAAGGTAACCAGTGTACTGCGGGCCTAACTGTTGCCGGTAAGCAGCAAGTATTGATTGAATAACCTGAACGGCCATTGTTATTATTTATCGTAAAAATATGTTTATTAGATGGCATGAAGGATATAATTCTACAAAAGCTATCGGATATAGAACTGCAACACAACGTAAAAATATTGCTGGCCTGCGAGTCGGGTAGCCGTGCCTGGGGCTTTGCCTCTACCGATAGCGATTTTGATGTACGCTTTATTTACACCCACAACAAAAACCACTACCTGAGCATCGAAAATCACCGCGATGTAATTGAACTACCTGTCAATGAAGTATTGGATATAAGCGGATGGGATGTAAGAAAAATGCTGGGCTTATATTATAAAAGTAATGCCGCTTTGTACGAGTGGCTGCAATCGCCCATAGTATACAGGTGCGATAACGGGTTTCTGCAATTTATGCTGCAAAATATGAATAGCTACTACTCTTTAGTAGCGGGTATTAATCACTACATCAGCATGACCAAAAGTACTTATACCGGCGAACTGCAAGGCGAAGAAGTAAAAATTAAAAAGTATTTCTATGCCCTGCGCCCCATACTGGCAGCAAAGTGGATAGCTGATAAAAACGAAGTACCGCCAATGGAGTTTGACAAGTTACGCACCCTTATTGCAGATGGTGTAATACAAAAGCAAATAGACGAATTGATGGAACGGAAAGCAACATCTGACGAAAAAACACTTATAAAGCCAGTATTGCCATTGCACAACTTTATTGAAGAAACTATGGAATATTGCGTAAACAAAAGGGCTGATCTGGCAGAGCAGAAAGGTGACCGTGAGGCACTAAATGTGTTCTTCAGACAAGTAATTGAACATATATGAACCTGCAACAATTAAAACAACAACCGGCACTATTACTGCTAAACTGTATTAGTGGCAGTAAATCGTATGGATTGCAGGTACCTACTTCCGATACCGACTATAAGGGCGTTTTCATTCTACCTAAACAACAATTGTTTTCGCTGGATTATACCGAGCAGGTAAGCAACGAAACCAACGACGAGGTTTACTATGAACTAAAACGGTTTATAGACCTGCTGTACAAAAACAACCCTAACATACTTGAGTTGCTAAACACACCCGACGATTGCGTATTGTACCGCCACCCTATAATGCAAAAAGTAAAAACCGAAATCTTTCTTTCAAAACTATGTAAAGATACGTTTGCCGGATATGCGGTTACCCAGATAAAAAAAGCCAAAGGGCTAAATAAAAAGATTGTAAACCCTGTAGATGCCGAAAAGAAAAAAATAGTGGATTTTTGTTATGTGGTTTACGGCGGGCAAACCATACCCCTGCAAAGCTGGTTAACGCAAAATAACTACCTGCAACAGCATTGCGGGCTGGTGGCACTTAACCATATGAAGGACACCTATGCCCTTTACCACAATAGCCAGTTAACCGTACCTCAGTATTTACGAGGCATAGCCTCGGGCGATGACGCTAACGATGTATCGCTAAGCGCTATACCCAAAGGTATTAACCCGCTTACCGTACTGAGTTTTAATAAAGACGGGTACAGTAAGTATTGTAAAGACTACCGCGAGTATTGGGACTGGGTTGATAAGCGAAACGAGGCCCGCTACGAAAGCACGTTGCAACACGGCAAAAATTACGATGCAAAAAACATGATGCATGTTTTCAGGTTGCTGAACATGGCATATGAAATTGCTACAGAAAAAAAAGTAAACGTGCATCGTCCTGATAGAGAATACCTGCTGCGCGTACGTAGTGGCGAGTTTATGTACGAAGACCTTGTAAAACTAGCCGACGACAAGATAAATGCAATACAGGAAGCATACCTGCATTGCGATTTACAGGATATGCCTGATAAGGGCAAGGTAAATGAATTATTGTACGAACTAATGGATAGTATCTACAAATAACAGTAAAACTACATCGCTGCTACCTCTTCCTTCTTCATAAGGTGCGCCACTTTATCCCATGGCTCGTATTCGAAGTGCTTGCGGTCTTTTACTTTTTCGGGGTAGCGTACGTGGTATTCAAACTCGTGGCGGAAATGGCGTATAGCCGCAGCCACCGGCCATGAGGCCGCATCGCCCAGCGGGCAGATGGTATTACCTTCTATTTTGCGTTG
>JBJOOW010000031.1:0-5942 GCA_046051095.1 Bacteroidota bacterium
AATCGCCGGCTTTGCCAATTACCTCTTCGTAGTTGGCATTAACCACACTCACCACCTGCTCTATGCAAATAAATGTATCGGTTAACTGGCTAAAGTACACACGCATAAATGGCAACGGGGCCAGTTGCTTAAACAGCGAGTTCTCGTCGGCCGCTATGCCCACTATATGCCCGCTGGCAGAGGTGCGTATATCGGGCGCATAATTACCCACCGCCAGGTTCTTAACCGAGTCTACCACCAAACCATGCAGCTTAAACTCGTAGGCCAGCATAGGGCTTACCGGGTTGTACACGCTAAGGTCAACATAGTGTTGCAGCAGGTTGGTATCGCTAATGGTAAACATTACACTATCAAACGGGTTGTAA
The DNA here is from genome assembly GCA_046051095.1 of Bacteroidota bacterium. Lineage (GTDB taxonomy): Bacteria > Bacteroidota > Bacteroidia > Chitinophagales > LD1 > Bog-950. The sequence continues at coordinate 366 of JBJOOW010000031.1, forward strand.
ATATTATACGGAAACTCGCAGTGCTTATGCGTATTCTGGTAGTTGCCGGGGTGGTGGTGGTTGCCGGCGTTGTACAGCAGGCAGCCGTTAAGGCGGGCGGCATCGGTAATAGTTATCTGCTCATCGCCGTTCAGGTCGTTGCAAATAGTGTAGGTGGCAGTATCTTCTTTAATCGCATTCAGATAAAAATTTACATCGGCAGTATTGGCTGCGTAGTTAATATCTACATCGCCGCGTACACCGCTGCCGTTGCATACGCCGTTACAATCGGGTACAGCGCTGCCCAATGTATCGCCGTTGCAATCAATGTATGGTGTGCAATCGCTAAGTATTTCGTAAATTTTATAGCCGCTGTTATCGTAAAACAGGTGCAGACAAACCTGCGCCCAGTTGTTATCGTAGGTGCGTTCGTAGTGGCCCAGGCGGTCGGGGCTATGGTCCCAGTTAACGCGTACAATCAGGGTATAGTTACCGGTATCTATATCGGTTATGTCTATCCACTGGCAATCAAGCCCGGCATCGTATATATCGCCGCAACCGGTGCTTATACCCATGTTGTTGCAATTATAGTGCGCCGTACCTCCGCCGCTGCACTCCAGGTCTAACACACAAAAGCCGTTTTTAAAACCCTGTTGAAGTGGCTGGTGGTTGGCATCGTATATCAGGTACTCGGCATAGCCGGCGTAGTGGTAGTGGCCATGGCAGGCATCAAACACATATTGCCCCGATGCTGTATCGGGTATACCAATGTAGTAATCCTGGTTGCCAATGTTACGTATATGCGTGCTAAAGCGTATCAGCCTGCGGGTGCCATAGCCGGCCAGGCAACCCTCGTTTATATAACAGTTGGTAGGGCCTACGGTCAGGTCTGCTACGTACATGCTGCTCTCCAGCTCGTTACCATCTACTACCAGGTCGGGCTGTGCGCACAGCGGGTTGGGCCAGTAAATACAACTGCCATCATCTACAGTAGCCAGCGGGTTGTAATTGCAACTGGCAGTATCGGTACAGCCATGCACCGCACCGGTGTACTGTATCTGCCATTTAATGGTTTGCCCTGCACAGGCCGTATTATAATCGCCAACCCGTATATAGTAGGTGTGCCCGGCAGTAAGTATGGCCTGTATTTTAGATTGGTAACTGGCGCAGCCATCATCATCGTAAGCCATGGTGCCTACGTTATTTTCATCAAACGTTAAACCGGCGCAATGGTCGTACAGATATAGTTTGGTATCGCAGCCATTGCCAAGGTCGCAGGTGCTTATTATATACATGCCGGTAGTATCGGGTGTAAACCGGTACCAGGTATCGGGTGTTGGTGCGGTAAATGTATCTATACCTGCCTGTGCGGGGTTGGTGCAACCTGTGCCGGGGGCACAGTTAAAGTAGGTAACCTCTTGCGCGCCATACTCTCCTCCATGTGCAATGGTATCGTTGTTCATTAACACCACGTAGGCGCCGTTGCCATAGCCACAGCATAGGCCATCGCCGGCAGCATCGCGTATGGTAAAGCGTATACACTGGTTGTTGTTTACGCACACGGTATCGCTGTTTACGCGTCCGCTATCTATAAACACATTGTTTTGCAGATAATATAAATCCCAGCTTACCTCTTGCGGAAAGTTATCGGGTACTATTTTAATAATTACACGGCTTTGGCCTGCACCGCAATTAACCTGCGCCTGTACAGCAGTAAATGTAAACAGGGCTAACAATAATACGTATAGCTGTTTCATGCAATAAATTTAGTATAAACAGATAATACCGGTATGTTTTTAACTACGCTGCAATAAGATGATAACCTTACACTAATCGTTGGCTACAGGTGGGTAACAGGCAAACGTAAAAATAGCTCAATAGAAATTTTAAAGTACACTTACACAGTTGCTGCTATTTGCATTTTAATCCAAAATCCCACTTCCGCATTCCAAAATAATTAAGGCTGTTACTTCCAAAATCTCCAATCCCATTTCCAAAATCGCCTATCCATCAAGCCCGGGGTAAACCGGCACGGTAACAGGGGCAAATACCATGTTCTCTTCTTTGCTGTAGTGTTCTTCTATTTCATTTAGTATACCAAGTATTTCATTTACAGTAGGGGCTGTAACCAGCCTGCTGCGGAAAGGTTTAATACTTGGCAAACCTGCAAAGTAAGGGCCGTAGTGCCGGCGCATTTCAAAAATGCCCACCTTTTCACCTTTCCATTCCACACTTTTCAGCAGGTGTGTTTTGGCGGCGTCCAGTCGTTCGCTAAGCGTTGGCGGGGCGTGGTGTGTGCCCGTAGCCATATAATGTTTTACCTCGCGGAAAATAAACGGATGCCCTATCGAGGCTCGGCCTATCATAGCGCCATCGGCGCCATACTTTTTCATCATATCTACTGCCTTTTCGGGCGTATTTATATCGCCGTTGCCAAACACCGGTATTTTAAGGCGCGGGTTGTTTTTTACTTTCTCTATCCACTCCCAACGGGCGCTGCCGTTGTACATCTGGTGTTTGGTGCGGCAGTGTATGCTTATAGCCTGTATGCCCACATCCTGCAGGCGCTCGGCTACTTCTACTATAAGTATGCTGTTGTCATCCCAACCCAGTCGGGTTTTTACGGTAACCGGCAGTTTGGTGCCTTTAACTATGGCCGCCGTAAGCGATACCATTTTATCTATATCGCGCAGTATACCCGAGCCTGCATTTCGGCACACCACGTTTTTAACCGGGCAACCGTAGTTAATATCCAGAACTTCGGGTTTTGCTTCTTCTACTATGGCAGCACTGCGTACCATAGCATCTTCTTCGCCGCCAAATATCTGTATACCTATCGGGCGTTCTTCTTCGTATATATCCAGCTTTTTCATGCTTTTGTCCGCATCGCGTATAAGGCCGTCGGCACTTATAAACTCGGTATAAAGCATATCTGCTCCGTACTTTTTGCACAAGTGGCGAAAAGGCGGGTCGCTAACGTCTTCCATGGGTGCCAGCAACAAAGGCATATCGGGTAGTTCTACAGGTCCTATTTTTACCATACTGTGGGCGCAAATATAGCCATAAATAAAAAAGGCAGGCCGCATGGCCTGCCTCTATAATATCGGTAACTGATAATTAGTTAATTACAAATGGTTTTACAACCTGGTTGCCGGCATTGTTAATACGTACATAGTACATACCGCTGCTTAGGTTGCCAAGGTTAAGGGTAAAGCTGTTTTTACCGGTAGTAATACCTGCATTAAAGCTTTGTACCGCCTGGCCCATGTAGTTGCAAATGCTTATTTGCGCCTCGGTGTTGGTTTGGCTGTATACCGTTACGTTAACCACATCGGTAGCCGGGTTAGGGTATACCTCAAAACTCATGCTGTTGTTAACCTCTGCAATGGCGTTAGGGTTACAAACATCTTTCATGGTTTGGGTGTAACCGTTGGCAGTTGCGTTTACGGTAGTAGCAGTAACAGGCAGGTCGAGTGTGTTGTATTCTGCAATCACAGGGCCTATGGCCGAATCGTGCTGGGTAACAACCGGGAAGGTAACATTGCTTATTGCACATGGGGCATTGCCGGTTTGGTCAACCGATATGGCCAACACATCATTTTGTGTGCCACCATACGAATTGGTATAGCCAATGCCAATCATGCCGTGATTAAATGCTATGTCCATAATAACCTCGCTACCGGTAGAGCCTATTTCTTTTCCAATAAGAGGTGTACCGCCGGTGTCAACCAATAACAGGAAACCCTCATCGGCAGGGTAGCCGTTGCCTGTAAGCAAGCCTGAAATAAGAATTTGATTTTCGTCTGGTATCAGTTTAGCCGAAGTAACCGACTCGCTACCATTAGGCAGACCGTAGGTTTTAACCCAGGCGTGGGTAGGTACGCCACCACCTACATTGTATTTGGTAACCGAAATATCATCGCCGGTTACGCCATACGAACGGGTAGAGCCTATTATGTAAGCACCATCAGCGCCGGGTATCAACGCACGGAAATCATCATCAGATGTACCACCTGCCAGGAAATTACCAACTACAGCACCAGCCGAGTCAATAACAAAAAATATACCGTCAGATGCACCCACCAGGCCTAAAGTAGAATTGCCTACTACTGCCCACTCTGGTCCTATATAAACTATGTCGCGCAGGTTTTCGTTGCCAAATTGTGAGCCATAGCTTTTAGACCATACCAGTGTACCTGTCAGGTCTATCTTAGCCAAAAACATATCAGCGCGGGTGTTGTTAGGTGCTGCAGCACCATATGTTTGGCCGCCTATCAGGTAGCCATCGCTGCCTTCTGCTGCGCGGAAACCAGTATCGCTGCTATCGGTACCAAAAGTTTTCGACCAGCTTAGGTTACCATCCGCATCGGTTTTTACTACAAACACATCGCTCGATGAACCATAGCTGCTGCTGCTACCTACTAAAAGGTAACCTCCATCGGATGTATGAAGGGCATAACGGCCGGCATCGAAACCAGCGCCACCAAACTGTTTTTCCCACAGGGCGTTGCCTGCCGAGTCAATTTTTAATAGCATAGCATCGTAGCTACCTGCGCCTGCTTTGCTGGTGCTGCCTGCTACAATATAATTGCTGCCATCTGCAACGTTTACTACGTTGCCATATTCGTCGCCACCGTTATCGATGGTTTTTACAAAGCCCTGGGCTTGTGTAGATAGAAATGCACCTGTAGTGAGTACAGTAAATGCAAATCGGGTAAAAATCTTTTTCATGTTATCGGAAATTATTTACCGTAAAATTAAAAACTTTTGTATGTGGTGGTGTTAAGTTTAACACATACCTATCTTATCTGTTGAGTTTGCTATACTGTACGGTTTCAAACTTTTAATACAAATTTACAGTATCAAAATCAGCACTAATGAAGTACGCCTTTTTATTGCTTTGTATTACTATAGCTTTTACCGGTAATAGCCAGCAATGGTACACTACTTATGCACCGCATGGCCGCGATGTTGAAGCATCGTGTATTGTAAGCCCGGGGGCAATTTTTACTGCAGGCGGTTTTGAGGTGGCCGAACAGTTTGAAGATATATTCCGTTCATCTGATTATGGTGTTGGCTGGAACGTAAACGGTACCGATACACCTACGTCGATGGTGCGCTCAATTGTATTTACCGATTCATTGAATGGCTATGGGGTATGCTACCTGGGTAAGTTTGTTAAAACAACCGATGGCGGCGATAACTGGGTAAAGGTAGATACGTTTGCCAACAAAAACTTTTTCGAAATAATACATGTTGCGCCGTCTAATTTGTTTATTGTGGGTGGTTCGCGCCTTAACGATTCGGCTACTATACTTAAAAGCACCGATAGCGGACAAACCTGGAACGCTGTTTATAACCAGCCCGGCCACTGGCTGCGCACCATTACATTTATAAATGCGCAAACCGGTTTTGCTGTTGGCGAGGGCTCTACCATACTTTCTACTACCGATGGCGGTAACAACTGGCAGCCTGTTAATTCGCCTGTAGCCGACCGGGTATTTACAGGTGTGGTATTTACTACCTCTACAACAGGGTATATTATTGGCGGCATCCGCGATTCTATCCGCACCATGCTTAAAACAATAGATGCCGGGC
>JBJOOW010000032.1:0-3253 GCA_046051095.1 Bacteroidota bacterium
ACTATAAAACAGCCGAACAGCTGAAAGACGATTCAGAAAAAATTTTATAACCCATAAACTATGAACAACCCATTTAAAACCATGACACGACCAGAATTAACATTGAAAAAAATACTATACCTGGGTTTAGGCCTGCTGGTTCTTATACTGCTTATCTTCTCGGGTAAGATGGTAGAGAACGTAGACAACTCGGAGATAGTTATTATACAAAGCCCTTTTACAGGTAACGTTGCTGTGTACACCACACCCGGCCCCGTTGCGCAAAACTTCGGTACTGCCACGCACTACAAAAAATCGAACCAGTTTTGGTTTAGCAAAAAGGTAGATGAAGGTGGTAATGTGGACGAATCGATTAAAATACGCTTTAACGATGGTGGCCATGCCCAGGTATCGGGTTCGGTACGTTGGTATATGCCTAAAGACGAAAAGGCGATACTTAAACTACACACCGATTTCGGTTCGCAACACGCTATTGAGCAACAGTTGATACGCCAGGTGGTAACCAAGGCTGTGTTTATGACCGGCCCGCTGATGAGTAGTAAGGAATCGAGTGCCGAAAAGCGTAACGATCTGTTGTCGTATGTAGAAGACCAGTCGGTAAACGGTGTATACCGTACCCGCCAGGAGGATATGAAAGTGCACGACGACCTGATGAACACTGATAAAACAGTAACTATTGTTCGAATAGAAGAAGATGCGAATGGCCCTATACGCCAGGAGATATCTGCTATTAAAACGTACAATGTGCTGTTGCAGGGTTTATCTATCAACTCTATTGAGTACGATGAAGAGGTAGAGCGCCAGATAAAGGTACAGCAAGAGGCTTACATGCAGGTACAAACTGCAATCGCCAACAGTAAAAAGGCCGAACAGGATGCTATTACTACCGAGCTGCAGGGTAAAGCTGCTGCTGCAAAAGCCAAGTGGGAGCAGGAGGTTGTAAAAGCCCAGGCTATTACACAGGCCCAGCAGGAAAAAGAGGTAGCTGCCCTTGCCGCACAAACAGCGGTACTTCAGGCCCAAAAGGTGAAGACCGATGCCGATGCCGAATCGTATAAAAACCAGAAACTGGTTTCGGCGGGTTTAACACCGCAGCAACGTGCCGAGATAGAAAAGGAAACCAAAATTGGTGTTGCGGAGGCACTGTCTAAAATGCAATTGCCAAGTACTTACTTTGCCGGTAACGGCAATAACAAAGATGCCAGCATGCTTGAAAGTATTTTAGGTGTTAAATTGCTGGAGTTAAATAAAAACAAGCAGTAATCTTATTTAAGTTGCTGTTTTTCAGGCCTGCATAAGCAATTGTGCAGGCTTTTTTATGTAATTGATAGTTAGCGTATTTTACGTTTTTGTGTGCCATTGTGCATAACTAACTTGGTGGTTTGCAATTGTTGCGTATTTTTCGCCCGAATTTAAACACAGAAAAATGAACAAGATTCTACAATTGGTAATGGCCCTGCTGGTTACGCTCAGCCTATCGGCCCAAACCACAATTACTAACGGTAATATGGAAAGCTGGACAGGTTCCGGCTCTACCATAGAACCTACACAATGGAACTCGAACAAAACCGGTGGAGACAATGCTACATCAGGTCCACAAACCTGTTTTCAGGAAACCAGTAACCCACACAGCGGTACCTACTGCGCCAAAGTTAAAACCGGTTTGGCTTTTGGTATAGTAGTGGTAAACGGCTCGTTGGCTACCGGCAGGATAGAGGCTCCTACTACCAACAAATCAGAAGGTTATATACGCACCATAGCCGGCAACTCCGATTACGGTATGCCTTTTACCGGCCGCCCGGATAGCCTTGTTTTTTGGTACCGTTACGATTCGTACAGTTCCGATTATCCTAAAGTTGAAGCCCGGTTACACGTGGGTTATGCTTACGCACCAGAGGCTCCGGTAAACGGGAACCACCCCGATAGCACACAAAACATAATTGCACGTGCAGCCTGGGGCAACGTACCTAACTACGATGTTACTACCTGGACCCGCGTATCGCTACCGTTTACGTATGTAGATAACCGCACGCCGCAGTACATACTTATTACTACTACCAGCAGCGGTAATCAAACAGGTGGTACCAACAACTCTACCCTTTGGTTAGATGATTTTGAAGCTATTTACAACCCTACAGCAGCTACCGGCACTATCAACCCGCTTAGCTACTATGTAAGTGCTGCCCAGGGCGCAAGCGTTAGTGTGCCTTATACTTTAACCGGTACATTTACCGCAGGTAACACCGTTACCGCCGAGCTTTCAGATGCCAGCGGTTCGTTTGCCAACGCTGTAACCATAGGCTCGGTAACTGCAACCGCATCGGGTACTATTAGCGCTACCATACCAGCCGGTACAGCTACCGGTACCGGTTACCGTATCCGTATTAAAACCAGCACACCTGCTTTAACTGCCGCTAATAACGGTGCCGATATTACCATTACACTGGTAGGCAACAGCATCAGCCCTTCGGCGGTTGAAACATTAGGCGCTGGTATTGATGGCACAACCGTTAACGTTACCGAAACCCCTGCTGCTGTTTCGCGCGAGTGGAAGTACACAACCACTAGCGGCAGCAACTACCAAAGTTTTTCTACCGCCCAAACCGGCACCAGCTATGTACCTAACTTTGCCAATGCCGGTACTTATTACGTAGTGTGTGTATCTACTTACCCCGGTGGTTTAACTGTAGTATCTAACGAGGCGCAGTTTAACATAGTAGCCAACAGCATTGCACCATCAGCTTCGCAAAGTATACTGGTAGGCGTAAACGGTACTACACTTACCGTAACCGAAACCCCTGCCGGCACCAGCCGCGAGTGGATGTATGCCACCACATCGGGCGGTTTATTAAATGCCATAGCACCTGCACAAACCGGTACTACCTATACCCCTAACTTTAATGCTGCCGGCAACTACTATGTAGTTTGCAAAAGCACTATTAGTAATATAGAGGTATACAGCAACGAAGTACTTGTAAGCGTAGGCAGTGCAACCATTACTACCGGTGCGGTAAGCGGCTCGCCTTTCCTGTTCAGCCCTTCGGCGCCAGATGCGCAGGTTACAGTACCTTATACTACCAGCGGTACCTTTAACAACGGTAACGTATTTACGGCTCAGCTATCAGATGCCAGCGGCTCGTTTGCCAATGCAATAAACATAGGTACTGTTACAGCTACTACATCGGGCAGTATAACTGCTACTATACCACATACTACTGCAGCCGGTACCGGTTACCGCATCCGTGTGGTATCT
>JBJOOW010000033.1:0-4406 GCA_046051095.1 Bacteroidota bacterium
TAAGAAGTTATATGCCGGCAAACCTCCGTTTACGGTTATATCCAACCCGCCGCTGCTGCCACCATGGCAGGCTACGTTTATCTGGTGCTCTACAGAAAGAACCAACTGAGGGTTTTGAGTAATGGTAGTACCTGTTGTTGCAGTACAGCCGGCACCGTCAGTAACGGTTACAACGTACGAACCAGCCGATGCGCTTGTAAGATCTTGATTGGTGCTGCTATCACTCCATAGGTAATTATAGTTTCCATCTCCACCTGTTACATTAATATCTATTACACCGGTAGTGTCGCCAAAGCAACTAACTGGTGTAACACTGGCTACAGAAGCAGTTAGCACAGGGCGTTCAATAACCGTTGCAGTAATATTGTCTGAGCATCCGTTATTATCTTTTACTGTAAACGTATAGGTGCCGCCCGAAAGACCCACAAAAGCCGGATCGGGCTGCCAGGTAGTTCCTCCATCTATCGAGTACTGGAATGGTGCAACACCACCGTTAGATGTAAGTGTAACCGTTCCGTCGGCACCGCCAGAGCAGCTAACATCGGTTTGCGATAGTATGGCTGCATTTAATACATAGGTATTGCCTACTACTGCATTAGTAGATGCTGTGCAACCGTTAACATCCGATACCAGTATAGTATACGAACCAGAAGCAACCGCAGTAAATGTAGAGTTAGGGAAGAAAGGGCCATTGTTTAACGAGTAGTTATAGGGTGATGTGCCGCCTGTAGCAGTTACCTGTATACTGCCGTTGTTAGAGTTAGTACAACTTGCATCGGTAACTATAGCAGTAGCCTGTACAGCGGTTGGTTCTGATATTACAACCGGGTTACCGGCAAACGGATACGAGCAACTGTTGGCATCGCGTACTACAACATCGTAGTTGCCTGCAGGCAGGTTAGCAAAAATTGAACTTGGTTGAAATGTAACTCCATTATCTACCGAGTAGCTTAGGTTACCCGATCCACCACCTGCAAAAATATCTATACGGCCACTGCTGGCACCATTACAACTGGCGTCAACTTTATTTACAAATATGCTAATTGGGTTTGGTTGGGTAAGCACTACCGAGTTGCCCTGGTATATTACTGTACAGCCGCTGGCATCTTTTACCCATATATTGTAAAAACCTGCAAGCAGGTTGTTAAACGTATTAGAAGCCTGCCAGGTGCCACCACCGTTAATTGAATATTGTAACGCACCATTGCCGCCGGTAGCAGTAATAGTAATAGTGCCGTTGGTTGAGCCATAGCATGAAGGGCTTGTTGCGGCCACGCTTGTAATAGTAGGCTGGCCTACGGTTACGGTGTAAAGGCGATAGCTTAAACTTTCGCAGGCTCCGTTAAAGGTATGTACGCGGAACGTAGTAGTTACGCCTACAAATGGCGTTATCTGCGAGCCTGTACCTACCAGTACGTTGGTGCCATCGTTATACCAGTGGTAATCGCCACCAAATACAGCACCACCTGTTTGTAGTGTTACCAGGCCGGCCTGGCATAGCACGTTGGCAGTAGAAACTATTTGATCGGGAATAGGCGGAGTCCATGTCGCTAAAATCTCGGCTCCTATGTCATCCGATCCGCAGGCATTGCCAAAAAAGTCGCCTACCCAGGCATTGCCTACAGTTGGTGGCGAGAAAAGGCCTAGACATGGGGCAAGTACGCGGTAGTTAATGTTATTACTGATAGTGTAAGGGCCACAGTGTTGGTCCTCGGCCGAGCAACCGCACAAAATGTTGGTGCTGCACGAACAGTTACCCTCGTATACATAGGAGTTACACTGGTCGCAGGCCCAGCTAAACGAGCCTGTAGAACGGTAGCAATCATAACAGTCATCTTCCCAACCTTCGCCTTGCAGCATTAAAAACTGAGGTACCTGCTGCGGGGTATTACCCGGGGTGCCGTAGGTGTAGTTAAGCAATGCAACGTCCTGAGAAGATACCCAGCCGGCGTTGCCCGAACTTACACCGATAGTAGTGCCGCCAATAAAGCCTTGCCCATCAAGGTTGGCATTATCTGCACCCCACCAGCGCCAGCGAAATTCATTGTCATTTAATTCGCCCGTTAATGGGTCATCAACGCTTTCTACCCACGATGCGCCTACACTCATCTTAATGGCCATACAGCCATCGTTATAAGTTTGTGCTACCGTAGGGTTAAAGCAGAATAAAAAACAAACTGCCAGGGCAGTTAAAAATTTATATGGGTTAAGCTTGAATGTCATAGTGCCTGTTTTGATTGTCAGGAATTTTTTTGTTTGAGCGCAGTTTACTAGTGAGGGTTGGTCATATCAGGGTACACACCTGCTTTCTTGTCGTTCAGCAATTTAAGTACCTGGTCGCGATAGGCCTGCTGGTCAAACGAATCGGGAAATTTATAGTCCTTACCATAAAGCTTATTAAACTCCTGTGGCTTTAATACAAAGTACCAGTTGCGTAGTTTTAACTGGTAGTTAAATTCATCCAATATGGGGCTGCCGGTGTTGGCCTTTACTGGTTTATCCAGTTCTATCTCGGCGCCTATAAAGCGGGGCATGTAAGGGAACTTATAGTACCCTTTATAATAAGGATTAAGCGCAGTAAGTTCAGGCGCATTTAAAAAACGCTCATACTCTTCAGTGTATAGCCTTTGCCAGGCACCAATGCGCTGCTCGTAATCGGCCAACTCTTTATTCTGTTCGTTTTTAAGGTTGGGCAGCGGAAAGTGCGGAAACAGCGCTTCGCGTTTTGCATCAGATATGCCCGACGCTTTGTACCACTGGTATAACGAGTGCGGAAAATCTGGTTTAACTTCTGGTACAACCAACCCTAAAGTGCCCCAGGCTATGTTTAGTTTTTTTACAGCAGCCAGGCTGGTAAATTTTTGCCACTCGGCAGGGTTGGACTTTATGAAGGCGTTAACGTCTTCTGTTTTGTATTCCTTGTTGCTTACAACCTGATACAGGTGCGGGCAATCGGCTTTAATAGTCGCCTTATCAATACCTGTGGTTACAAACACCTGCTCGAAAGGAGTGTTGTTTAATTGAGCATGCACAAGGGTGCTGCCAAGCATTATCAGCAGCAGGGTAACCCATGTCTGTTTGGGGAAGTAAAAGTGAGCCATTTGAGTCTATTTAATTTAAGTGCGTGCGTAAATATATTAAAGCCCTTTTAATAAAGAAACAATCTGTTTCAGGGCACAGAAAAGTCACCTTTTTAGCATATTTGGTTGCACATAAAAGCAACTACCGGTCGGTGCCTGGCGCAATATTAATAAGGGTCCTTTAAGCTATGTACTTAAATCTGTTTTTAATAAGCTGACTTTTAGTGGTTTAGGATTTTTGTTTATCCTTATTTTTCAGGCTGTTTTATTTGCTGAAAAATCTATCAACAGGTAACATTTTTTGGGGATAAAATAACCCTTTGTAGTGGGGTTTAGGACCCTATTTTTATTACATTCGCGCACCCCCGTAGTAAAGTTAATTTGCTGCGCGGTGTATTATTATTTTTAAACAGAAGATATGAGCGAAGGAACAGCAGAAAAAACTATGGAAGAAACACCAAAAAAGCAAGAATATTCGGCTAGTAGTATACAGGTACTTGAAGGTTTGGAAGCGGTGCGTAAGCGCCCTGCCATGTACATAGGCGATACCGGCGTAAAGGGTTTGCACCACCTGGTGTATGAGGTAGTAGATAACTCTATTGACGAGGCATTGGCCGGCCATTGCAAAAACATATTTGTAAGTATATTACCCGACAACTCAATTCGTGTAAAAGATGATGGCCGCGGTATACCGGTTGATATTCACCCTAAAGAGGGCGTAAGCGCTTTACAGGTGGTAATGACAGTACTACACGCCGGTGGTAAGTTCGATAAAGATAGCTACAAAGTATCGGGCGGTTTACACGGTGTGGGTGTAAGTTGTGTTAACGCACTTTCTACCCACCTTACAACCGAGGTACACCGCAACGGAAAAAAATATATGCAGGAGTACAGCGAGGGTAAACCCTTGTACCCTGTAAAAGAAATCGGCCCTTCCGATTACCGCGGTACCATTCAAACATTCCACCCCGATCCTACAATATTTACAGCTACTGTTTATAGTTTCGATACGCTGGCCGCCCGTTTACGCGAACTGGCTTACCTGAACAAAGGCATACACCTTACGTTAACCGACGAGCGTGAAAAAGACGAAGCCGGTAACTTTAACGAGCTGCATTTTTATAGCGAAGGTGGGTTAACCGAGTTTGTTAAGTTTTTGGATAGCACCCGTGAGCCTTTAATACCAGACCCGATTTGGGTAGAAGGTGGCCGCGATAACATTGCAGTAGAAGTAGCCCTGCAATACAACACCAGCTATGGCGAAAACGTACACAGCTACGTAAACAACATTAACACCATAGAGGGTGGTACACACGTAGCCGGTTT
>JBJOOW010000034.1:0-3818 GCA_046051095.1 Bacteroidota bacterium
CCGGCAATATGGTTGGCCGATATGCTTATACCAAACGGGTGGTTCAGCTCACGTGCAATTTTGTAAGCCTTTAGCGCATAGCTTTTGGCTTCTTCTGCCTTACCCTGTGCAAGCAGTACAACATCTATGTTAAGGTATACCTGTGCGTGTTTAATATTTACGGGGTGGTTAATCAGTTCGTTTTCTATTTCGCGGTAAACTTCCAGGCATTTTTCTGGCTGGTTAATTTTGCTGAACACCATAGCAATGTTGCTTTTGGCTATAATCCGGTCTTCCCAGTCGGTACTTTTAGATAGTGTCCGGTCGGCTTTAACATACCAGTCAAGCGCAGTGTCGCTTTCATCGCGCCAGAAATAGTAATTGCCTTTATTGTTTAACGCCAGGCCATAACCGGTTTCGTAGCCAATTGCAGTAGCTGCCAGCATGGCCTGCTCGTTTTTTTCGAAAGCCAGTTGCGGGTTGCTGTGTTGCAGCGTAGTTACTTCTTTCAGCAGGGCATCTATACTATTCTTATCGGTCATAGGGTGTAAACAAACAGTTACTGCATATTAAGTGGTTGCTTACAATGCTGGTTGTGCAATTCACAAGTTGTAAGTGGCCTTTCTCAAGTATGCTTAAAAAATAATGGTGGCTAAAATGGTGTTTTGCTTGTAATAAGTATACAACAACAAAAAACTATGCTTTAAAAAGCAATTATATGGTTAGGTAGCGGGTGTAATAGCCGGCTAAAATTTTATGTGATTTGAGTTTTGTTTTCCCGCCTTCCGGTAACGGAGGCGGGATTTTGTGGTTTGCACCGGTAAGTAGCCTGGCTGGTTACAAGCCCGATTTGCGTTTCACAAAGCCTACAGTGCCTTTCACAAAACACCACAAAGCAGTTGCTTGCCCGCATGCATGTTTGCGGTAAACAAAAATCAATTTAACATGAAAAGAGAATTACTAATTGGCCTTAGCTGGCTTGGCAGCCTTACTGCCATGGCCGGCGGTGGCACCACCCCACCAGCTTACGAGGTAGATACTGTATTTAGCAGTACACGTAATGCGCGCAGTATTTATGTGGCAAACAACAAGCTTAATTCGTACGATGTTGTGCAGGACGAAGCCGGTAACGTGTGGATAGGTGGTAGCTACGATGATAACAACAATAACTTTTACAAGGCTATGGTAGCCGCGTTTAACGGTACCAGCGGCGCGCCGCTTACATCGTATAATACAACAGGTGTTTACTACCACAACCAGTACGATTACGATTTTGTACGTTCTATATACAGTGTGCGTGGTGGTAAAGTGTATGCCGCATTTACAACGCAAGGTGGCGCATTGCTGGATGCCAATAGCAGTGGTTTAGGTATAAATAAAGTAGGGTTTGGTGCAGCACCACAAGCCAGAGCTTATGCACAGCGTAACGATAGCACAATTGTAGGTGTTACTGCTATGGGCGGAGCTAACCCCTCGCAGAACAGGTTTTATACTTATAATGCTGTAAAGGGTACTGATTTTAATACCCATTTATTTGCAAATTACTATAATGGTAACGCCAGTAGTTTTAATGCTAACCTGTATGCTGCAAAAGTATTGGCAATGCAACCCGATGGTAAAATGCTGGTGGCTACTACGCCTTTTGAGGTGTATCGCTACAAAGCCAACAGCAGCGATTTGGATAGCACCTTTGGCAATAACGGGTATGCTTATATAGCGCCCAATAACCCGCCCAATACACCATGCGATGCCCCACAGGCAGCCGACATACTGGTACAGCCAGATGGTAGCATATTGTACCTGCTGGGTAATGGTGCCTACAGCCAGTTGTATAGGCTGGACGGCAACGGTGCGGTAGATAATACGTTTGCAAACAATATGGGTGTAATTACTATTAATATGAGTTATACAGCCACAACACCTTGTACTTATTCAGGTACTGTGTGCAGCAAAATGGTACGCTTAAGTAACGGCAAAATAATATTAGGTGGTACAGAGTTAGCCAATACATCTATTACCTACACATATCCTAACCTGGGTGTTACGTTCATGAATGGCTCAGGCCTTGGCTTTTATGCATACAATGCCGATGGTACACCCGATTACGATTTTGGTGGCGGCAGCAATTACCAGCGCATTAATATCTGGAACAGTGGGCTTACCAACTATGAGTACCCGCAGTTAAACGAAATGTATGTAAACGCTAACAACGAGATTTTTGTAACCGGACGCTACGCCGTAGGTGTGGCCGGTAGCCCATCGGCCGAAGATGCTGCGTTTGTAACAAAACTTAAACCGGTACAATCGGCAAACTTATGTGCAAACTTTTCTTTCGATATTGATGCTACACCGGCAAACAATCAGGATGGTTCGAATGGTGTAATAACTATAGATAACGTAACCGGTACTGCACCATATGTAGTTACCATTACCCTTAATGGCAACCAGTTAAGCAGCGGTACCTTTTCTACCTTGCCAATTTATATCGATGATGTTCAGTCGTCGGTTAACGGCTACGATATTCAGGTTAGCAATGCCGATGGTTGTGCCAATACTGCCAATGCATTAGTGGCCGCTTGTTACAGTTTTGCCGCAACTGTAGCTACACAAGGTGTTTCTGCCTCTGGCAACTGCGATGGCGCGGCAACTATAAACTTAAGCGGAAGCTGGGGCGGTCCGTATACTGCAGAGTCGGCCTCTCTGCTGATTAATACTCAGTTTAATACTGCCCCGTATTTGCTTTCTAATACGTTGTGTGTAGGTACTGGCTATACGGTAACGGTTACCGATGGCTACGGATGCCAAACCACCGCTACGTTCGATGTTACACAAGGTTGTGTAGCACCGCCAGTGCCGGTATTAACGCAAAGCAACGATACCCTGTTTGCCAGTACTGTAGGTGTAAGCGGTGGCTACGATTGGTATCTGAACGGTAACATACTTGCAACTACTGCTTTCCCAACAAACTACCTGGTAGTTACGCAAAATGGTAGCTACACAGTAATAGCGGGTAACGGCCCCTGCACATCGGCCTTGTCCGACCCATTGGTAGTTACTACTGTAGGTATTAGCAATGTGGCTACAGTTGCTGTTAACCTGTACCCTAACCCTGCTACCCAGCAACTGATGCTGCAAAGCGAAGAGCCGGTTAAAGCGGTAGAAGTTTATAACGCAACCGGTGAACGTGTGCTGTATAAAACCGGCCCTGTTACACAGTTGGATGTTACCGGTTTAAGCAACGGCCTGTACTCGGTACG
Organism: Bacteroidota bacterium; assembly: GCA_046051095.1. Lineage (GTDB taxonomy): Bacteria > Bacteroidota > Bacteroidia > Chitinophagales > LD1 > Bog-950. The sequence goes on from JBJOOW010000034.1 coordinate 3,237, forward strand.
CGTGGTAACAACTATGGGTAACTATGCCGTTAAAACATTTGCCAAACAATAATATAATCTGTCAAATCTCAATTCAATAGTTGTGTGAATTGAGTTTTGTTTTCCCGCTCTCTGGTAACAGGGGCGGGATTTTTTTTGTATTGCATAAACCAATAGCCATTTATGTCTGTCCTTTCACAAATCGTAGTGCGCCTTAATGTTACGCACTATAGTTTGTTACCCCAGTTGTTGGCGCATGTTATAACACTTTTACAATACACCTGACTATGGAATTGCAGCTCACCCGGCGCGAGTGTTTCCATAATCATATTATTTCGTTAACAATAAAATTTCAGTACTTAATTCTTACGGCTTCTGTTAGATTTATCTTAACAAGCAATCTATAATATGGATTCGAGAAAAGAGTTTTTGAAAAAGGCGATATTGTTATCAGCCGCAGCAGGTGTGTCGCAGTTTTTGCCGGCCTCAATTCAAAAAGCATTTGCTATTGACCCAGAGCCCGGCAGCACCTACCTGGATGCAGAGCACGTTGTGTTGCTAATGCAGGAGAACAGGTCGTTTGACCATACTTTTGGCTCACTA